>JAITJU010000266.1 GCA_031278735.1 Zoogloeaceae bacterium | reverse complement strand
CCCCCCCCCCCCCCCCCCCCCCCCCCCCACGCAGCGCGCCAAAAGCCGCAAATCACAGCCCATGCGCCGAATATCGCGGAAGACGAGCGCCGTCCGCGCCGTCAGTCGCGTCAATTCAGGCAAATTCAGGAACGGACGGGCGGCGTCGCCAAGAAGACAGGGCGCAAGATAAAGCAGCAATTCGTCCGCCAGTCCGGCAGCAACAAACGCGCCATTCAATCTTGCGCCCGCCTCGCCGTGCACCTCGTTCATGCCGCGGGCGGCCATTTCCCGCATGAGCGCCGGCAAATCAACCTGCCCGTTCCCGTCCGGCAGGCACAGCCATTCCGCGCTTTTTTCCAGCAGCGGCATGGCTTTTGCGCGGTCGTCCGCGGCGGAAACCACCAGCACCCGCGCGTTTGCGGTAAAAAGACGCGCCTTGGGCGAAAGTTCCAGGCGCGGGTCGAGAATGACTTTCACGGGCTGGCGATCCGTATCGACGCCGCGCGCGTCCAGGCGCGGATCATCCTTTCGCACGGTTCCCATGCCCGTCAGAATGGCCGAGGCGCGCGCGCGCCAGCGATGGCCGTCCCGCCGCGCCGCCGCGTCGGTAATCCACTGGCTCTCGCCGTTACGCAACGCCGTCCGGCCATCCAGACTGGCGGCGACTTTCAGGCGCAGCCAGGGACGCCCCCGCGTCATGCGCGCGACAAAGCCGATATTGAGTTCTCTTGCCGCATCCTCCAGCAATCCGGATTCCACGGCCAGGCCCGCCGCCCGCAGCCTTGCCAGTCCACGTCCGGAAACCCGCGGGTCAGGGTCTTCCATTGCCGCCACAACGCGCCGCACCCCCGCCGCGATCAGGGCGTCGGCGCAAGGCGGAGTGCGCCCCTGATGCGAACAGGGTTCAAGGGTGACGTAGGCGGTCGCGCCTTGCGCCTTGTCGCCCGCCGCGCGCAGCGCGTGAATCTCGGCATGCGGCTCGCCCGCCCGCTGATGCCAGCCTTCGCCGACCACGACGCCGTCTCGCGTCAGCACACAGCCGACGCGCGGATTGGGCGCGGCGGTGTAAAGACCGCGCTCGGCCAGACGCAGTGCCTGCGTCATGGCGGCGCGATCCGCCGCCGCAGTGGGTGCGGAAGGCGTCACGTTTTTCTGGCGGGAGAAACTTCACGAATGACGCGCGAAAAGGCGTCGACATCCTCAAAATTGCGATACACCGAGGCAAAGCGGATGTAGGCCACCTTGTCCAGCCTTTTCAGTTCCCCCATGAGCAATTCGCCCAATTGCTGCGAGCGGATTTCCCGCTCGCCCAGGGCGCGCAGGCGCTCCTCGGTGTCCGAAAGGGCGCTGTCGACGGCTTCGGTCGTCACCGGGCGCTTGCGCAACGCCAATTCCAGACTGGCGCGCAATTTTTCGCGCGAGAACGGCTCGCGCGCGCCATTTCGCTTGACCACTTGCGGCAATTGCGCCTCCGCCCGCTCATACGTGGTAAACCGCTTGTCGCAAGCCGGACAGCGCCGTCGCCGCCGCACCACGTCGCCCTCCTCGTTGATCCGCGTGTCAATGACCGCCGTGTCCGTCGCGGCGCAAAAGGGGCATTTCATGAGGCAAGGCTTCCGCTTACGCGCCGTAGACCGGGAATTTCCGGCAAAGCGCGGCGACATCCGCGCTCACCCGCGCCAGCACGCTTTCGTCGCCCGGCGCTTCCAGCACGTCGGCAATCAGGCTGGCGACCTTTTCCGCTTCCAGTTCCCGGAAGCCGCGCGTGGTCATGGCCGGGGAACCGATGCGGATGCCGGAGGTCACGAAAGGCTTTTCCGGATCCTGCGGAATGGCGTTTTTGTTGACCGTGATGTGCGCCCGTCCCAGCGCCGCCTCGGCATCCTTGCCGGTAATTTGCCGGGCGCGCAGATCGAGCAGAAACATGTGTGATTCCGTGCCGCCAGAGACAATCCTCAGCCCGCGCTCCCGCAATACCCGCGCCATGACGCGGGCGTTGTTCAGCACCTGTTCCTGCGTCCGCTGGAAGGCAATGCTCGCCGCCTCCTTGAAACAAACGGCCTTGGCGGCGATCACATGTTCGAGCGGCCCGCCTTGCAGGCCGGGGAAGACGGCGGAATTGACGGCCTTCTCATGCGCGGCCTTCATCAGTATCGCCCCGCCGCGCGGCCCACGCAGGGTCTTGTGCGTCGTTGTCGTCACCACGTCCGCGTGCGGAACGGGGTTGGGATAGAAACCCGCCGCGATCAGGCCGGCGTAGTGCGCCATGTCCACCCAGAAAATCGCGCCGATTTCCTTGGCGATTTTGGCGAAGTGCGCCCAGTCGATGCGCAGCGAGTAGGCGGACGCGCCCGCCACGATGATTTTCGGCTTGTGTTCGCGCGCCAGGGCTTCCATGGCCTCGTAGTCGATGCTTTCCCTGGCGTTCAGGCCGTAGGCGACGACATTGAACCATTTGCCGGACATGTTGAGCGGCATGCCGTGCGTCAAATGCCCGCCTTCCGCAAGGCTCATGCCCATGATGGTGTCGCCGGGCCGGGCAAAGGCCATGAGTACCGCCTGATTGGCCTGCGAGCCGGAATTGGGCTGCACGTTGGCGGCTTCCGCGCCAAACAGCGCCTTGGCGCGATTGATTGCCAGCTGCTCGACCACGTCGATATAGTCACAGCCGCCGTAATAGCGTTTTCCGGGATAGCCTTCCGCGTATTTGTTGGTCAGCTGCGACCCTTGCGCCGTCATGACGGCGTGCGAGACGTAATTTTCAGAGGCAATCAGCTCGATGTGCTCTTCCTGGCGGCGATTCTCGGCTTCAATCGCTTTCCATAACTCCGGATCGACCGTCGCCAGCGTGTCTTTGGCAGAAAACATGAAATATGCCCCCAAGGCGTTGAAAAAAGAAGGAGGATTCTACATCAGGGACGCGGAATCAGAAATGTCGCAAGATTTGGACAGGCTGCGGGCTATAATGCGTTTCCCCGGATTTATGATTCCCGTTTGCCATGCCCCTGGTCAATATCGGCGCCCTGCATCTTGAAACCGAATGCCGCGGCGCGGCGGACGCGCCCGCGATCCTGCTCATTCAGGGATTGGGAACGCCGCTCACGCGCTGGCCGTCAACGCTCATCGACTTGCTTGTCGCGGCGGGTTATCGGGTCATCTGTTTCGACAACCGCGACACGGGGCTTTCCTCCAGGCTGGATGTTCTGGGCGATCCGCATCTGGCGCGGATTTTCACGGGGCAGGCCGCATCGCCGCTCTATACCCTGGCGGATATGGCCGCCGACGCCGCAGCCCTGCTGGACGCTCTGGGCATCGAAAAGGCGCACGTCGTGGGCGCGTCCATGGGCGGCATGATCGGGCAGATCGTTGCGGCGCGTTACCCGCGGCGTTGCCTGTCGCTCACGTCCATCATGTCTTCTTCCGGAAATCCGCTGTTGCCGCCGCCCACGCCCGCGGCGCAACAGGCGCTCATCGCGCCCTTGCCCTTTCCGCACGACGAGGAAAACATCGTCAGGGACGCCGTGCGCCGCCAGCGGGTGCTGATGAGTCCGGGCTATCCCGCGCCGGAAGCGGAACTCAAGGCCATGTTCACTTTCGAGTTCCGGCGCGGCTTTCACCCGGCGGGCGTCGCCCGCCAGCTTGCGGCGCTGATGACCGGCGGCGACCGGCGTCCGCTGCTCGCGGGGATTCGCATCCCCTGCATGGTGCTGCACGGCAAGGAAGACCCCCTGATTCCCTTCGCCTGCGGCGTGGATGTCGCCAAGGCCATTCCCGACGCGGAATTGCGGGTGCTGCCGGGCATGGGGCACGATTTTCCATTCGCCCTGACGCCCCAGTTTGCCGACGCGATTCTCGCGGCGACGCGCCGCGCATGAGTACGCAAAACGCCAATTTTCTGTTGGCAAGCGCCTTTGCCGATCAGTGCCGCCGCTGGGCGCGGCAGGCGAACGCGCCGGAAATGGCCGTCGACGCGGCGGGAAAGGCCGGATTCGCGCTGGTCATGGCGACAACGGAAGGTAGAATCCGCATTTCCCTTGCCGATGCGCCGCTGCCGCTGGATGGCGACGCCCTTTTCGCAAGCGGCGTCGCGGGCGCGCCCGCCAGCGGCAAGCCCTTGATTCTGGATGAGGCTGGCTATTTGTATCTGGCGCGTCATTTTGTTGCCCAGGAACGTCTGAACGCCGATTTGCTGGCGCGTCACCGCGCCGCGCCGCCGCCGCCCGGCGAGCGGGCGCGGCAGATGCTGGCGCGGCTTTTCCCCGCGCGACACGCCTTCGACGAACAAAAACACGCCGTGGCGCTGGCGTTGCTGCGGCGTCTGGTCATCATCAACGGCGGCCCCGGCGTCGGCAAAACCAGCGTCGTCGCTCGTTTGCTCGCTTGTCTCCTGGCCGATAATCCGGCATTGCGCGTCGCGCTCGCCGCCCCCACCGGCAAGGCGGCGGCGCGGATGCAGGAAACCTTGCGCCAGCGCGCCCAGGATTTGCCGCCGGAAATCATCCGCCTCCTGCCGTCGGAGGCCAGCACGCTGCATCGCCTGCTGGGTTTGGGCGTGGAGGGTAAAACGCCGCGTCATCGCGCCGACAACCCGTTGCCAATCGACGTGCTGGTCGTCGATGAGGCTTCCATGCTCGATCTCATGCTTGCCAGTCAGCTTTGCCGCGCCCTGCCGCCAAACGCTCGCCTGATTCTGCTCGGCGACAGGGCGCAGCTTCAGGCTGTGGAGGCCGGCTCCATTTTTGCCATGCTCCCCGCGCGCGCCGCGCCAAGCGCCGCCACCCGCGCCGCGCTGGCCGAACTTGCCGGAGATGCGCCGCCGCCCGGCGCGGAAGAGGCGCGGGAAACCGAACCGTCGCCGCTTCAGGACGCGCTCGTTCATCTGACCGTGAGCCGCCGTTTTTCTGCGGAATCGCCGCTGGGATCTCTGGCGCGGCATCTGGCGGCAGGAGAAATTCCGGCGGCGCTCGCCTTGCTGGATCGGGAACGCGCGGCGCTGAATTGTCTGGAATCCAGCGACACGCGGCTCCTGACCGCTGAAATCGAATTGCTGGCGGCAGGATACGCGGCATACTGGGAGGCGCTGGCGAATTGGCGCGCCGACGCCGATCCCGCGCCGCTCTTTCAGGCGCTGGCGCGGTTTCGTGTCCTTTGCGTCATCCGCGACGGCGAACGCGGCGTCTCTGGCGTCAATCATGCCCTCGACGCAATCCGGGCGCGGAAAACGGCAGGCAGGGGAGAATGCGGCCTGCCCATTCTGATCCAGCGCAACGACGTCGCCCTGCGCCTCTTCAATGGCGATGTCGGCATTGTGCTGGAACGGGGCGGGGAAAACGCGCTGGATGTCTGCTTCCCGGACGACGCCGCCAACGTCGGCACTTATCGCTGGCTGCCGCTTTCCCGCCTGCCCGCCTGGGAGGCGGCGTTCGCCATGAGTGTACACAAGGCGCAAGGCTCGGAATTCGAGCGCATCGCGCTGGTGTTGCCGGGAAGGGACAACCCGCTCATGACCCGCGAACTCGTCTATACCGCCATCACCCGCGCCCGCCAAGGCATCAGTCTCCTCGGCAATCGCGCCCTCCTGCAAGGCGCGATTGCCAGAGAACAGAAGGCAAATTGACGCGCCAGGGCAATCGCATTTGTCCGCGGGAACGAACAAGGCCTGGCTTTCCCCTTGCTTGCCCGGGCAAGGGCGTCCTTTCCGTTCGGCGCGAATGCGATCCTGCCGCCGCGCGACCGCCAAAATCCCTCGCAAGGACACTTGTTCAGCATTTTCCTGGAATCCTTCCTTGCGCCGGAGGCGCGTCGCCGTCCGCAAGTACCGTCGTCCGCAAGGACGCTTGCCATCCCGGCTGGTCTGGCGGGCATCGCCAATCGGCGGCGATGGCGACGCCGGGACAGGCGATGAGGGTTTGTTCGTGGTAGAGAAGGGGAAGGCGATGGCGTTCCCAGGGCGGAATGTCGGCTTCGCGCAGCAGGTTTTTCAAGGTGCGGCGCGGGCCGCGCGGATGGATTTGCAGGGTTTCGCCGCCTTGCCGCGGACGCAGGGTCAATGTCTCTCCGGCCAGGAGCGCCGCGTTCAGACCCGCGCCGCGACAGGGTTCAAGGCACAGGCGCCACCCGGACCAGGAACAGGGCGTCGCGGGATCCCATTGCCGCGCCGCTGTTTCCGGCGGCAGAAGACGCGGCGTTGCGCGCAGGCGTCCCCGCCAGAGACGCAGACTGCCTTCCGCGAGCCGGAATTCAAAACACTGATCGCTTTGTCCGGCGACATGGGCAAGCTGGCGCAGGACTTCGTTCAGCATCGCGGTTTCCGGGACGCGCCAGCCGCGCTGGCGCAGCCAGTGGCGCAGCCAGTTGGCTTGCCGCGGCAAGGAAAACGAAGGCAGCAAGGCCAGATTCCCGGAAAGTATGATGTCATCTTCCGTCGCCCGCTCGCGCAGCAGCGTCTGCGCGTCGCCGAAATGATCGGCGGCGCGCGCCAGCGTGGTTTCCAGCGCCGGAAAACGCCTCGCCAGTTCAGGCAGGACGCGATGGCGCAAAAAATTGCGCGTGTGCCGTTCATCCGCGTTGCTTTCGTCTTCTATCCAGGAGAGCGCGCGCGCCTCTGCATAGGCGGCAAGGGCGGAGACGCCGCTTTTCAGCAGCGGGCGCAACAGGGTCAAATTTCCCGCGCGCCGCGCCGTCGGCATGGCCGCCGCGCCCGCGACGCCCGCGCCCCGGCAAAGATTGAACAACAAGGTTTCCGCCTGATCGCGCTGATGATGCGCCAGCGCCAGAACTGTCGCGCCGCTTTCCTGAAACGCCTGATGGCGCGCTTGCCGGGCGGCGGCTTCCAGTCCTTCCCCGTCCGCGCGCGGCGTTCTTATCTTTTTCAGGGTAAAGGGAATCTCCCGCGCGCGGCAAAAGGCCGCGCAGAAATCCGCCCAGGCGTCCGCGTTCGGCATGAGGCCATGATGCACGTGCAAGGCATGGACGCGCCCCGGCAACAGCGTGGCGGCAATATCAAGCAGCACGACGGAGTCCCGTCCGCCTGAAAACCCCACCCAGAGCAAGACGCCGTCCGGCAGGAAGGCGTCAAGACAGGCGGCAACCCGCGCGACGAGCGGCGCGACGGGATCAGGCGGATTCCTTGAAGCGGCCATAGGCCATGAGACGCTCGAAACGGGCGTCCAGCAGATCGCGTTCGGAAAGGGTCAGCAGATGTTTGAGGGCTTCCTGCAAGGCTTTTTTCAGATGAAGGGACATGGTTGCCGGGTCGCGGTGCGCGCCGCCCGCGGGTTCGTGCACGATCTTGTCGATCAGCCCCAGCGTTTTCAGGCGTTGCGCGGTGACGCCCATGATTTCGGCGGCGTCCGCCGCTTTTTCGGCGCTTTTCCAGAGAATCGAGGCGCAGCCCTCCGGCGAAATGACCGCATAGGTGGCGTTCTGCAACATCAGGGTCACGTCCCCCACGGCAATCGCCAATGCGCCGCCAGAACCGCCTTCGCCAATGATGCTGACGATAATCGGCGTTTTCAGTGTCGCCATTTCGTAGAGATTGCGCCCGATGGCCTCCGACTGTCCGCGCTCCTCGGCGTCAATGCCGGGATAAGCGCCCGGCGTATCCACGAAGGCGAACACCGGGACATGGAACTTTTCCGCCAGCCGCATCAGGCGCAGCGCCTTGCGATAGCCTTCGGGGCGGGGCATTCCGAAATTGCGATGGATTTTTTCCTTGGTGTCCCGCCCTTTCTGGTGCCCGACGACTACGCAAGGCTGGCCATTGAAGCGCGCCAGCCCGCCGATGATGGATTTGTCGTCGGCAAAGGCGCGGTCGCCGTGCAGCTCGATGAAGTCCGTGAAAATATGCTCGATGTAATCCAGCGTATAAGGCCGCTGCGGGTGGCGGGCGACCTGGGCAATCTGCCAGGGCGTGAGTTTGGCGTAAATGGCCTTGGTCAGCGCCATGCTTTTCTCGGAAAGCCGCTCGATGTCCTCGGAAATATCGACCGCCGAGTCCTCCTGACCAAAACGCAGGGCCTCAATCTTGTTTTCCAGTTCAGCAATGGGCTGCTCAAAGTCGAGGAAAGTGATTTTCATGTAAGACATTCCTGTTCATCAGAACTCGCATTCTAACCGCTCCTTGCGGATAGCGCTCCTGGTACTGGCGGGCGGACAGGGCAATCGCGTTTGCCCAGGGACTTGCCCAGATGCTTCATTTGCGCGTCGCGTTGTCGGCAGCGCTTGTCAAAATCCCTCAACGTTCCGTCGGGATTGCCGATTCGGCGTGTAGACGCAGACGCCGTAGACGTCGTAGATGCCCTGAAGTCCGGGTTCGTCACGCGGAAGAGCGGCCACGGACTTCCCATCAGCATTTTCCTCGGAAACGATCCGGCAAAGACGGGGGGCTCCCGCTCATTGCGGCGCGTCCGCGTCTGCCGCCTCGCTGTCTTTATGTTCTTGTCCGCCGTTTTCCGGGAAGGGGATGAATGCTTCGCCGGACTTGATCATGCCGAGTTCGAAGCGGGCGCGTTCTTCTATGGCTTCATAGCCGGTCTTGAGGTCGCGGACTTCGGCGTCCATGCCGCTGTTGCGGATTTCGAGCTGGCGGCTGGCTTCCTTGTGTTGTTTGAGCTGGCGATCGTATTCCCATACCTTGAGCCAGCCGCCCTTGCCAAACCACAACGGGTATTGCAGCAGCAGCAGCAAGGCAAGGAGGGCGAAGGTGAACCGGCGCATGGGGTAAAGCGGGACGCCCCTGACAGGGTCAGGGCAGGGCGTCAGCGAAGGTTGTAAAAAGTTTCGCGTCCGGGATAGGAGGCGGCATCCCCCAGATCCTCCTCGATGCGCAACAGTTGGTTGTACTTGGCGATGCGGTCGGAACGGGAAAGCGATCCGGTCTTGATCTGCCCGGCGTTCAGGCCGACGGCGATGTCGGCGATGGTGTTGTCCTCGGTTTCGCCGGAACGGTGCGAGATGATCGTGGTGTAACTGGCGCGCTTGGCCATTTCCACGGCGGCGAAGGTTTCCGACAGCGTGCCGATCTGGTTGATCTTGATCAGGATGGAATTGGCGACGCCCTTCTGAATGCCTTCCTTCAGGATGCGGGTGTTGGTGACGAAGAGATCGTCGCCGACGATCTGGGTTTTCTTGCCCAGGCGCTCGGTCAGGAGCTTCCAGCCCTCCCAGTCGCCCTCGGCCATGCCGTCCTCGATCGAGATGACGGGGAACTGTTCCGTGAGGTTCGCCAGATAATCGACGAACTGCGCGGCGTCAAATGTCAGTTTTTCACCCGCCAGACGATATTTGCCGTCCTTGTAAAATTCGGAGGCGGCGCAGTCGAGCGCGATCAATATATCCTTGCCGGGCGTGTAACCCGCCTGTTCGATGGCCTGCATGATGAACTGGAGCGCTTCCGTGTGGTTCTTGAGATTGGGGGCAAAGCCGCCTTCGTCGCCCACGGCGGTGGAAAAGCCTTTCTGGTCGAGCAGTTTTTTCAGCGCATGAAACACTTCCGCGCCGCAACGCAACGCCTCGCGAAAAGTGGTCGCGCCGACCGGCATGATCATGAATTCCTGGATGTCCAGGCTGTTGTTGGCGTGCGCGCCGCCGTTGATGATGTTCATCATCGGCACTGGCATCTGCATTGGCCCCATGCCGCCGAAATAGCGGTAGAGCGACAGGCCAGATTCCTCGGCGGCGGCTTTCGCCACGGCCATCGAGACGGCGAGAATGGCGTTCGCGCCCAGGCGGGACTTGTTGTCCGCGCCGTCCAGCTCGATCAGGGTGTGGTCGATGAACGCCTGTTCCTGCGCGTCCAGGCCGATGATGGCCTCGGAAATCTCGGTGTTCACGTGTTCCACGGCCTTCAGCACGCCCTTGCCCAGATAGCGCCCCTTGTTGTTGTCGCGCAATTCCAGGGCCTCGCGCGATCCGGTGGAGGCGCCCGAAGGCACGGCGGCGCGCCCCATGACGCCGGATTCGAGCAGCACGTCGCAC
>JAITJU010000224.1 GCA_031278735.1 Zoogloeaceae bacterium | reverse complement strand
GCCTCGCTGCAAGGCGGCGACGGCGGCGAATTCATCCTTCGCGCCCGTCGCCGGGCGTATTTGCGCGCTGTCTTCCGTAACGTCATTGGCGGCCAGCAGCCGATAGGCCAGCGCGCGCGCGTTGCTGTTTTCCTGAACCACCGTGACGCGCTTTTGGGCAAGATCGGCAAGACGACGCGGCGCGGCCACCGCATCGCCGCGCGCGAACACCCACAGCGGTTCATAGAAGGCGCTGCCCAGCGCGGCAAGCCCGCTCCAGCCATCCTTGCCTTTCCAGGCGCTCGCCACGCCGCCCTGCACAAAGGCGACATCGGCCTCGCCCCGGTGCAGGCGCAGGAGATTTTCGCCAGATCCGCCGGATGGGCGCAATTCCAGCGTAACGCCATTGCGGGCGAAAATTTCCCGGTAACGCAGGGCAAAAGCGTGATACCGCCCGTCCTCGCCGCCGGTGCTCATGACGACATGGCGCGGCGGCGCGGGTTCGACGAAATAAAAGGCGACGCCAAACCCCGCCAGCGCCGTCAGCGCCAGCGGCCATACCGTCAACAGGGCTTCGCGCCAGGCGATCCAGCGCTCGCGGGCGCGCTGCAATCCGAGGCGCAATTTCTGTATGCGGCGTTCTTTTTTCAACATGGCGCCATATTAATCGAGAAAATCGATCAATATCCGGTTGAGAAATCTGCGCCCCCTGGCGGTGGGCGCGACGCCGTCCGGCCGCACGCGCAGCAGCCCCGCGCTGGCGGCGGCGCGCAGGCGCGGCAACAGCGCGGCAAAGGACAATCCCGTGCGCGCTTCATACAAGGCGGGCGCAAACCCTTCCGTCAACCGCAGGGCGTTCATCAGAAACTCGAACGGCAGTTCCTCAGCGGGCACGATCCACGCGGCATGCGCAGCCCTGCCCGCGGCAATGGCGCGCAGATAGGCGGCGGGACGCCGCCAGCGCGCTTCCCGGACAACCTGCCGCGCCCCCGTCCCCGAACGGCGGCCAAACTTGCTGTGCGCGCCCGCGCCCAGGCCGAGATAATCGCCGAATCGCCAGTAATTGAGGTTGTGCCGACAACAATGCCCGGGGCGCGCGAAGGCGGAGGTCTCGTAATGGACAAAGCCCGCCGCCGCCAAGCGCGACTGGATGGCCTCGCCCATGTCGGCGCAAAGATCCGCCGCGGGCAACAGCGTCGGCGGACGCGCGGCGAAACGGGTGTTGGCTTCCAGCGTCAACTGGTAGCAGGAAAGATGCGCGGGAGAAAATTCGAGCGCCGTTTCCACGTCCGCCAGCGCCCCGGCAAGGTTCTGTCCCGGCAGGCCGTACATCACGTCCAGATTCACGCGCTCGAAATGCCGAACCGCCTCGGCCGCCGCCCGCAAGGCCGCGCCGCGATCATGAACGCGCCCCAGCGCCGCGAGACGCGCGTCGTTGAAACTCTGCACCCCCAGGGAAAGACGATTGACCCCCGCGGCGCGAAAGTCCGCGAGTTTTCCCGCGCCCTCCAGCGCGCCGGGATTGGCTTCCAGCGTGATCTCAACATCATCGGCAAGCGGCGCGCGGGCGCGTATGCCGTCAAGCAGACGCTTAACGCCCCTGGCGGAAAACAGACTGGGCGTGCCGCCGCCCATGAAAATGCTGGCGACGCCGCGCATCCGGATTCTGGGCAAGGCCGCGTCCAGGTCCGCCAGCAAGGCCGCCAGATAGTCGTCTTCCGGCAATACGCCCCGCAGGGCGCGCGAATTGAAATCGCAATAGGGACACTTGCGAACGCACCAGGGCAGGTGAATGTACAGGGCAAGCACGGCGGAAATCAGGAAACAAGTCAGGTATGCGGCAGTGTAATCGCTATTTCCGCATTAAAATACGCGATTTTTCCGTTTCGGGAGATTCGCGTGCTCGTCGCCGCCAACATCACCATGCAATTCGGGGCCAAGCCCCTGTTTGAAAACATCAACGTCAAGTTTGGCGAGGGGTTCCGCTACGGGCTGATCGGCGCCAACGGCGCGGGCAAATCCACATTCATGAAAATCCTGTGCGGGCTTCTGGAGCCTTCGGCGGGCAGCGTCTCCCGGGACAGCGAGGAGCGCGTGGCCTATCTCCGGCAGGATCAGTTCGCTTTCGAGGAGATGCGCGTCCTCGACGTGGTGATGATGGGACACGAAAAAATGTGGGCGGCGATGCAGGAAAAAGACGCCATCTACGCCAACCCGGAAGCGACGGAAGCGGAATACCTGCACGCCGCCGAACTGGAAAGCCGCTTCGCCGAATACGACGGCTACACGGCGGAGGCGCGCGCGGGCGAACTGCTGCTGGGCGCGGGCATCGCGGGCAATCTGCACAATGGCCCCATGCGGGCGGTCGCGCCGGGCTGGAAGCTCAGGGTGCTGCTCTGCCAGGCGCTTTTCGCCGACCCGGACATCCTGCTTCTGGATGAGCCGACCAACAACCTCGACATCAACGCCATCCGCTGGCTGGAAGATATCCTGAACCAGCGCGAATCGACGATGATCGTCATCTCGCACGATCGCCACTTTCTCAACCAGGTCTGCACCCACATGGCCGATCTGGATTACGGCAGGCTCACCGTCTATCCCGGCAATTACGACGATTTCATGGAAGCCGCGAGCCAGGCGCGCACGCGCCAGCAGGCGGCAAACGCCCGCGCCAAGGACAGGATCAGCGAGTTGCAGGAATTCGTGCGCCGCTTTTCCGCCAACAAATCCAAGGCGAGACAGGCCACCAGCCGCCTGAAACTCATCGACAAGCTGAAGCCGGAAGACATCAAGCCTTCCTCGCGCCAGTACCCGTGGATACGCTTCGAATGCGAGGAAAAGGAAAAACTGCGCCGTCAGGCGGTGGAAGCGGAAAACCTGCTGTTTGCCTACGAAGGCGGCGCAAGAACCTTTTTCAACAGGGCGAGCTTCACCATCAACGCGGGCGAGAAAGTGGCCGTCATCGGCGAAAACGGCGCGGGGAAAAGCACCTTGCTGAAGCTCCTGATGGGCGAACTCACGCCCGCGGCGGGCGGCAGCATAAAATGGGCGGAAAAAGCGCGTCCCGGCTATTACGCGCAGGATCACGCCGCCGAATTCACGAGCGACATGCCGCTCACCGAATGGATGAGCGCCCATGCCCGCGCCCGCGCGACGGATGAAGACGATCGGGAAACCCTGACGCGCGGCGCCCTGGGACGTCTGCTGTTTTCCGGCGACGAGCAGAAAAAGCCCGTCCGGGTCATCTCCGGCGGCGAACAGGGACGCATGCTGCTCGGCAAGCTGATGCTGCAAAAAAACAACGTGCTGGTCATGGATGAGCCAACCAACCACCTGGACATGGAATCCATCGAAGCCCTGAACACGGCGCTGGATTTGTACGAGGGCGTGCTGATATTCGTATCGCATGACCGGGAGTTCGTCTCCAGCCTCGCGAACCGCATTTTCGAGATCAGAATGGACGGCGCACTGCTGGATTACGCGGGCGGTTACGAAACGTATCTGGAAATCCGCGACACTCTGTAATCCGCCGCGCGGAGGGTTGTCTCAGGCCAGGGGCGGCGAAAGGCGGGAAGGCGCTCCCGTTCGCAGGGCAATCGCATGAATGCGTCGGTCGTACACGTTTTCACGCAACTGCGCCAAAAGAGCGGCGCTTTGCGCCGTATGCAAACGGCGCCCTCTCTCGGCCTTCGGCCACGCTCGCCGCCCAAGCGGGGGAGAGAAGGCAAAGGCGCGCCCCCTCGCTGTTGACGCCTGTTCCGTATTTCCATAAAAAAACCGGGGAACATCAATCCCCGGTTTTTGCCATGCGGCTGGATGCGCTTTCAGTTGCTGCCCACCGTGAGGTTTTCGTTGATCACCCTCGGCGTGATGAACACCAGCAGCTCGGATTTCTCGTTGGTGCGCGCCCGGCTGCGGAAAAAGGTTCCGAGAATGGGAATGTCGCCCAGCATCGGCACCTTGTCGACGTCATCGCGGGTGGTGAGTTCATAGATGCCGCCAATCACCACCGTGCCGCCGTTTTCCACCAGCACGTCGGTCTGCACTTTCTTGGTGTTGATGGAAACGCCGCCCGGCACGCTTTCGCCGCGGGAATCCTTGTTCACCTCGATCTTCATCGCGATCTTGCCGTCCGGCGTGATCTGCGGCCTCACCTTCAGGGAAAGCACGGCCTTCTTGAAGGAAACGCTGGTCGATCCGGAACTGGAGGCTTCCTGGTACGGAATTTCCAGCCCCTGTTCAATCAGGGCTTCCCCCTTGTCCGAGGTCAACACGCGCGGACTGGAGACGATGCGTCCCTTCAAATCCGCTTCCAGCGCCGAGATTTCCAGATTCAGCAGGCGCGTGCCCTGGCGGTTGGCCAGAAGGAAGGAGAACAACTGCGCGCCCGCGTTGCCGTAGCCCTGCGCCGGCAGATTGACCTGGTTTACAGCGGGAAACTCTGCTGTACCAGCCACGCTCCACGCCGGATTCGTAGTATCGCTTTCGCCTGTTTTCATGGCGCGTGACGTCTGCGAAGCATCGCCACCCGTGCCGAACCAAACGCCGCCATCCGTGTAGTTCTTGCCATGCAGCAAGCCCAGGCGCACACCCAGATTCTTGGCGAAGGTATCCGTCGCTTCCACGATGCGCGCCTCAATCAACACCTGGCGCAGGGGCACGTCGATCTGCGCCAGCAGGCGCCGCACCTCGTCCAGGCGATCCGGCGTGTCGCGCACGAACAGGATGTTGGTGCGCGGGTCGGTACTGGCGGTGCCGCGCTTGGAAAGAACCTGCTGATCCTTGTTCGACAGGATGGACTGGACGGCGCCCGCGCTGTGATAATTCAACTGGAAGCTCTCCATGACCAGCGGCTCCAGCTCCTCGCGAGTGCGCTCGGTTTCATACTTCAGCCTTTCCCGCGTCGCCAGCTCGTCGCGCGGCGCAATCAGCACCACGTTGCCGTTCTTGCGCATGTCCAGCCCTTTTTGCTGGAAGATGATGTCGATGACCTGATCCGCCGGCACGTCCTTCAGCACCAGCGTGGTCGTGCCGCGCACGGTTTCGCTGATCACCGCGTTGAAGCCCAGCTCTTCCGCCATCAGGCGCAAGAGGGCGCGCACGTCGCCATTCTGGTAATTGATGCTGATGCGCGGCCCCTGATACCCCAATTTGCTGCTTTGCACCAGCTTGTTCGGATCCTCGACAATGGTCTTGACTTCCGCCACGAACTGGTTTTCCGTCTGATAGGCGTTGTGCTCCCAATTCCCTTTCGAGGTGATCGTCATCCGCACATGCTCGCCCTTGCCGTCCGTCACCACGGAAGTCACCGGCGTCGCGAAGTCAACCACGTCCATGCGCCGATGCAGGTTTTCCGGCAGATCGGTTTTCAGGAAATCCACCACCAGATCGTTGCCCTGTCTGCGAATGTTGATGCCCGCGCCCGCGTCCGAGAGTTCGACGACAACCCGTCCTTCGCCATCCTTGCCGCGGCGAAAGGAAACATCACGAATTTCATGCGGCAGCCGGATCGTTTCCTGGGTGAAAACGCTCTTCTGCGCCATATCCGCATTTTCCAGCGGCGTCAGCGTAACCAGCAGGGCGGCGTCTTCCAGTCTGGCCTCATAATGCATGTTGCGCACCAGATTGAACACCAGACGGGTCTTGTCGCCAGACTGGATGAGATCCAGACTGGTCAAATCCCCCTCTTTCACCACGCGGTGATTGCTCTCCAGCGCGTTATCGACGCCCGTGAAATCCAGCGCGACGCGCGGCGGATTGGCAATGCCGAATTGCGTCGGCAATTCCGTCAGCGCCTCCTTCAGGTCGATTTTGAGCAGAATGGCCCTGCCCTGGGTCGCTACGGTAATCGCGGTAATCGCGTTCCTTTCCGCCGCCGCCTCCTGCGCGCCAGCAGACACGGAAAACATCGCGCCCACGCAAAGCGCCGCCATCCAGGCGATGTACTTTTTGACGTGTTTCATTTACGCACCCTCCTTAACCTGCAATTTCAACGTGTTGATACGCTCAACCCATTCGCCGTTCCTGTCCTCGACGACTTCCTTGATGGTGACTTCACTGTCGGTGATCTGCGTCACCACGCCAAAATCAACCCCAATGTAATCTCCCACCTTGACCTGCCTGACCAGGTTATCGACCAGAATGGCCGCCATGGTCTGATTGTTGAGATTCAGGACGCCAATCATGTTCATGGATTCCAGCGCATACCTTTCCATGATGTTGTTCCGCAATTCGCGCGCCTCATAATCCGGCTCGAGCGGCCCCCTCTTGCCCCCGCGCCCCCTGCCCGCCGGCACAATCTTGGCGCTGTTGAAAGGATCCAGCAAACTGGCCACGTCATATGTCGCGGCTTCATAGGGCGCCATCTGGGGAATGGGATCGATGCTGGCCTTGATATCCCTGTTCACCTCATCCATCCAGGCAGGCAAGTCATCCTGATTACTGCACGCCGATAACGCCAACGCCGCCACGGCAACGAGAATAATCCGGTTCATTTTTTTCTCTTGCCTCCCTTTTTGGTTTGCGCCTGTTTGGCTTGCTGTTCCGCTTCATCAATGTAACGGTAGGTCTTCAACTGCATTTCCATGCTCTGAACACCGCCCGACGGCGTAATCCGAATGCCGGAAAGCGTGACGATGCGCGGCAGCTTGGCAACATCCGCCGCGAAGGAACCCAGGTCGTGATAACTGCCGACAATCCGCACCGCAATGGGCAATTCCACATAAAACTCCCGCATGACCTCGTTGGACGGGCGAAACAACTCAAACTGCAAGCCCTGCCCCACGCCAGCCTGATTCACTTCCTGCAGCAGCGCGTCCACCTGTGTGCGATTGGGCAATTGCTGCAACAAGGCGCCAAACGACTTGTCGATTTCTTCCAGCTGCTGGCGGTAAAGCTCCAGACTTGCCGCCGCTTGCTTGCCCTTGATGTATTCATCCCGCAGACGCGTTTCCTTGGCCTTGACGCTGTCGAGCGCATCCATCTGATCCAGGACGAACAGATACCCTCCCACGCCGATGACCAGAACGAAAAGGATCAGCAGCACCGTAAAGCGCGGAATAGGAAGCCACGTCGCGGGATCGCTGTTGTTCAGGCAGCGGAAATCCTCGATGATTTTTTGAAAGCTTGATTTTCCCATGTTCTCACCCCTCACTGAGAGTCGCTGCGGGCGCACCGTCGTCCGCCGCGGCGGGCGCTGGCGTCGACGCCGCCTCGCTCCCTGTTGTTGGCGCCGACGCCGCTTCCGGCGCGGGTTCCACAGCGGCGCCCGCATCCGCGGCGGCGTCAGGAATCACCTCTTCCTGCGCGGGAATCGCGCCCCCCTCGCCTTCCGTCTTGGACGCTGCCTCATCCCCCTTGTCCTCCACCGTCTGAAACGACAGGGTAAACTCCGGCACACGCCGTCCGCGCACCAGCACGGCCTTGACTTCCCTCAGCTTGGGCGACCCCATCCAGCGGGAAGACTCGATATTGCGCATCAGGATCGACACCCGCGAATTGGATTGGGCATACCCCTTGATCTCGACATTCTTGCCCGTCTGTTGCAGGGAAGTGAGATAAATGCCCTCCGGCGTTTGCTGCACCATTTCACTCAACAGGCGCACAGTGTTGTTCCTGTCTTTCTGCAAGGATTCAATGGCGCTTTTACGCCCCAGCAGCGCCGCGCTCTTGGCCTTGATTTCCTCAATCTCCGCAAGCTGGCGCTTCGTGGAATCAATTTCGCTCTGCAACTGCTGGTTGCGGCTGTTCTGGCTTTCGATGGCCGTGCCGTACAACGCATAGACGGCGAAAATCACAAACGCCGCCGCGCCCCCAAACGCCGCCGCCAACACGCCGAACTGCTGCCGCCTGGCCTTGCGTAGTTCTTCCTTGTAAGGAAGGAGATTAATGCGAATCATGATGGATCAAACCTCCTCAAGGCCAGGCCGCACACAGTCAGCAAGGAAGAAGCGTCGCTTTGCAGACTGTTGCTGCGGACATTGCTGGAAACCGTCATGCCGGAAAAAGGATTGGCAACGACGGTATTGACCTGCGTCCGGCTTGCCACCTGTGCCTCAATCCCGTGAATCGCGGCGCAACCGCCTGCCAACATGATGAGATCAACCTTGTTGAACTGCGTGGCGGTAAAGAAGAATTGCAGGGTGCGCGCGACTTCCAGCGACAGATTTTCGGAAAACTGCGGCAGCAGGTCTGTCTCGTAGTCTCCCGGCAAATCTCCCGTGCGCTTGGCGGTCTCGGCTTCGGCATAACTCATGCCGTAGCGCCGCACAATATCCTGCGTGAGCATTCCGCCGCCAAACACCGATTCCTTGGTATAGACGGGAGCCCCCCCCTGCAACACGGAAAGCCGCATGGTGTTCATGCCGATATCCACCAACGCCACCAGGGACGAGGAATGAATGTCGGGCAGCTGATCGACGATCAGATCGAACGCCAACTGCGAGGCGTAGGACTCGACATCCATCACCACCGGCTTCAGGCCCGCGCCCTCGGCCACCGCCAGACGATCTTCCACCCGCTCTTTCTTGGACGCGACGATCAGCACTTCCTGCTCGCCCGGCGACGTGGGCGCGGCCCCCATCACCTGATAGTCCAGATTGATTTCATCAATGGAAAAAGGAATGTATTGACTGGCTTCCGACTCTACCAGCGCATCCATCTCGTCATCGCGCAAACCGTCCGGCACGATGATTTTCTTGGAAATGACGGCAGACGCAGGCAGCGCCATCGCCACATTGCGCACGGAAGTCGACATACGCCTCCAGGCATTGCGTATACCTGACATGACGGCGTCCACGTTGGCAATGTTGCCATCCGTGACGGCGTCCTTGGGCAGGACTTCAATCGCGTACCGCTCAACGCGAAAGTCATTGCGCCCCACAGCGGACAACTCCAGCATCTTCACTGCGGATGAGCAAATATCCAACCCAAGCAGGGAACGCGCCTTGGGATTGAAAAAGGACAGATCCAAGATCACCTCCACTCTTCAAAAAACTCGTTAAAAACCACGAGTTACGCCACAAACCGATAATTCACATTAAATCCTAGCAATAAGTCTTGATAATGTAAAGCAATTTATCGTAAAAAAATTATGTTGGCTTAGGGACGGGTATAATGCGCCACATTTCAACTTTCAACAATCCTGCAATGGCCTCTTTTCCCGCGCTTCCTTCCTTCCCGACGCCGCCTCTTGCCGTCCGCATCATACTCTACCCCGTCGGGTTTTTGCTGGGGCTTGCCCTCATCGGCGCCGCCATTGCCGCCATCGTGGTAGTCATCAGCTATCCCAGCCTGCCCGATCTGGACGCGCTCACCAATTATCAGCCCAAGATTCCGTTGCGCATCTACAGCCGCGACGGCCACCTGATCGGCGAATTTGGCGAGGAACGCCGCGCCCCCGTCCGCTTCCAGGACGTTCCCGACGCCCTGAGACAGGCGCTGCTGGCGGCGGAGGACGACGAATTCTATCAGCATTACGGCATCGACCTGAAAGGCATTCTGCGCGCGGCCTACGTGAATCTGCTCCAAAAGGATCGGCGGCAGGGGGCTTCGACCATCACCCAGCAAGTGGCGCGCAACTTCTTCCTCACCCCGGAAAAAACCCTGAAACGCAAGCTCTACGAGATTCTGCTGACGCTGAAGATCGAGCAGAACCTGAGCAAGGACCAAATCCTTGAGCTGTACGTCAACCAGATATTCCTGGGGCAACACGCCTATGGCTTCGCGGCGGCGTCCCAGATTTATTTCGGCAAGCCCCTGGCGAACATCACGCTCGCCGAAACCGCCATGCTGGCGGGATTGCCAAAAACGCCCTCCAGAAACCCGGTGCGCGACCCGAAATACGCCCGCACACGCCAGGAATATGTGCTGCGGCGCATGTTCGAACTGGGCTTCATCAACGCGGAAGAACGGCAGGAAGCGCTGGCGGAAGCCCTCGTCATCAAGCGCGACATCGGACAGCATCTCCCTCATGCGGAATATGTGGCGGAAATGGCGCGTCTAATCGCGGAGGAACGCTTCCCGGACACGGTCTACAGCGGCGGCCTGCAAGTCATCACCACCATCGACATGGCGGAACAGGAAGCCGCCTGGCGCGCCCTGCGCCAGGGCGCGCTGGATTACGACCAGCGCCAGGGCTATCGCGGCGCGGAAGGGTTCATCGACCTTGCGCGCTTCGCGCGGGCGTCCGAATCCCCCGATGACGATCCCGACAATACGCTGGATGCCGCCCTGCACGAGTTCCCGGTCGTGGAAGACCTGCCGTCCGCCGTCGTGCTTGACGCGTCGTCGCAGACCGTCACGGCGCATGTCCGGGACGGCGGAACGATTACCCTGTCCGGCGAGGCCATCAAGTTCGCCGCCCGCATGTTGGGCGACAAGGCGAAACCCGATAAAAAACTGCGTCCCGGCTCGGTCATCCGCCTCAGCAAAAAAGGAGATCAGTGGCAGATCGCGCAACTTCCCAATGTGGAAGCCGCCTTTGTCGCCGTCCATCCCGGGGACGGCGGCGTGCGCGCGCTGGTGGGCGGCTTTGACTCCAATCTGGGCGCCTACAATCGCGTCACCCAGGCCTGGCGGCAGCCAGGTTCCTGCTTCAAGCCCTTCATTTATTCCGCGGCGCTGGAAAAAGGCTTTTCGCCCGCCAGCGTCGTGCCGGACGAACTCATGACCCTCAGCCCGGAAGTCACTGGCGGCAAACCCTGGGAACCCGGCAATTACGACGGCAAGTACGATGGCCCAATCACGCTGCGCAAGGCGCTGGCGCGTTCCAAGAACATGGTGTCCATCCGCGTGTTGCAGGACATCGACGCAAACTATGCCCAGGATTACATCACCCGCTTCGGCTTCGACGCCGTCCGCCATCCGCCCTATCTGACCATGGCGCTGGGCGCGGGTTCCGTCACGCCCTGGCAGATGGCGGCGGCCTATGCGGTATTCGCCAACGGCGGCTATCGCGTCACCCCCTACATCGTGCGGGAAATCCGCAACGCGCGCGGGCAGGTATTGGCGCAGGCCGCGCCAGTCGCGGCGGGAGACGAAAAACAACGCGCCATTGACCCCAGAAACGCCTATCTGATGTATACCATGCTGCACGACGTCGCGGTCTATGGCACTGCCGGACGCGCTTCGGCCACGCTGAAACGGCGCGATCTGGCGGGCAAGACCGGCACCACCAACGATTACCACGACGCCTGGTTCTGCGGATTTCAGAAAAGCGTCGTCGGCTGCGCCTGGGTTGGCTTCGACCAGCCGCGCAAGCTGGGCAACCGGGAAACCGGCGGCTTCACGGCGCTCCCCATCTGGATTGACTTCATGCGCACCACGTTGAAAGACGTGCCGGAAGAGCA
>JAITJU010000214.1 GCA_031278735.1 Zoogloeaceae bacterium | reverse complement strand
GTCGAGGAACTTGTCGCCTGATCACAAATTCACGCATTCATGCCCGCTCTACAACACCGGATCCGGCAAGTCTCGCCTCGATGGCATCGAGCGACTTCTGTTCTTCTCCCACGATGTCGACTCCGTGCTTTTCCCGACGCCCGGAAAGCCAGTTTGCTATCTTTTTGGCATGAGCGGAAACAGTATCGACATGAATGCCATGCCTTTCCGCGATTCGTTCCAGACTTTCCCGCTCGGTTTTGTTCACGAAGCAGCGAATTACGTATTCCCGCCGCATCAATCCGTTGCTCTCGCACCCGGCAAGCGCGGTTCTTCTGGATTCATCGGCGATGACGGCGATTGCGTTTATCCATTCTTCATTTCTGCGTTTGCCGCAGCAACAGGGCGCGCCGCAGGAACAAGGGAGCGTTGGCGGCGCGAATCTGGCGGTGATTATGGCTTCCGGCAGTTTTCCCAGGGCATGGACTTCCGCGCGGATCATCCCGGCCTGCGCCGCGCCGTCCAGTCCGGCCAGACCTTTTCCATGCCATTCTTCCTTCGACGCCATGCGCGCAATCAATGGCCGGTCGTAGTGCTGGCCGGAGAAGTTGTACGCAAAAGTCAGCGCGGCGTGCGCGCTCCTGAAAAGTTCATTCGTCATCAAATCGCCTCCGTCTCCCAGCCGCCGCCCTCTTTTTTCGTCCGCTTCCTCATGGCGAGAAAGCGAAACGGAAAGCGGTCGGCCGCCACCTTGATTTTTACGCGGGCGTCGTCCTGCCAGAAGCCCTTCACTTCGTGCATTTCCATTTCGCCGTTGGCGAGCATCACGACAAAATCCGGCGTGTAGAACGTGTTGTCGGCAAGCCGGAGCTTCACGCCCTCGAAGAGGAACCACGCCACTTCCCCGGCGGATTTTCGGATTGCCAAGAGATTGCCGTATTCCGCTTCCGTCTGGTTCATATGGCCTGCCTTGAGGCGGCCCAGGGCATAGGCTCGGTTCATACTGCCTCCTTCTCAAAAAGTCGATGCGTTTCCGCCAACAAATCGAGTTCGGAAACCCGGTAGGCCCGCTCGAAGGATTTCACCCCCATGCCGTGAATGCCGGAAGCGCCGCGATGGTGTTCCGGGCACAAGGGAATCGTCAAAAAATCGCTCGCGCGCTGGCCCATGCCCTGGCCTTCGCGGATATGGTGAATTTCCGCCGGGGTCATGCCCAGCCCCAAATGACGGCAGAGGACGCAACCCAAGGCGGCAACGCGGGAAAGGTGGCGTTTGGCGGCGCTCATAAAATCGCCTCCTGTCGCGGGAACGAAACGTTCGCTTCGCGCAATCGCTTTTGCGCGATTTCAACGTAAGCGTCCTCGCGCTCGATGCCGATGAAGCGCCGCCCGGAAAGCAAGGCCGCGACACCCGTGGAACCGCTGCCCGCGAAGGGGTCGAGAACAAGGCCGTCGGGAGGCGTCAATAAATCAACAAGATGGCGCATCAGCGTTACCGGCTTTTCCGCCGGATGATGTTTTTCATGCGGATACACCGGCGGGCAAGAAAACACGTCGCGGACAGAGCGGTTGCTGATTTTCGCCGTCTCCATCGCCGACAAGAGCACGATTTCATACGCGCCGCGCAATTGGTTCGGACCGCTGGGGCCAAGGCCGGGTTTTTCCCAGATCAAACAATTCGTCATCGGCAGTTCGGCAAGATAAAAGGCGCGGCTATAAACCGGAATGGAGCGCCAGCCGCCGAAGACCGCGAAATAACCAGAGGGCTTCAAAAGCCGCCGCGCTTCTTTCATCCAGATCGCATACCAGTAGGACGCGTTTTCCATGTCCGCCCAGGATCCGCATTTGTTTGCCTTCTTGTCCTTTGCGGAAAACGACGAAACCCCTAACATATAGGGCGGATCGGTGATGACGGCGTCGACGCTTTCCGATTCCATCCCTGTCAGAATGGACAGCATTTCGCCGTGAAAGAGTTTGATGTGTTCGCTCATGTGTCGAATATCATGTTGTCGGGCAGCCCTAAATCCCGCTTTTGACGGCATTTGCGGCAAATCCTGTTCATCGAGTAATGGGACAGGAACATCTTTCCGCAGCAAAGGCATTTTCTTTCCTTCCTGTTTTCTTGCGGGGATACGCTCTTTGCTTCTAATTGCCGGATTCTTTCTTTCTTACGCTCTTCCAACAACAGCTTATCTTCCAACAACCGATAACGATATCCCACCGCGATATGGGTTCTCCCCAGCACGCGGGCAATTTCCTCTCTGGTCTTTCCCAGGGCGAATTCCTTTGCCAGAATCGCGTCTTCTTCCGCTGTCCATTGCTTACCCGCCATTTCCGTTCCTTTCCATTTCCAGAACCACCCCGCGTTCCGCCGCGACCGAATGCAGGAATTCGAGGAATTCCGACATTTCCCTTTTCGTGAAGCGCGAAGTGCGAGCGCCCAGCATCACCACGCCGCCGTTCAAGCCCATCGCCAATCGCGCCGTTTCCTGCCGGAAGGCCGCCGTGAGAATGGCCTTCCATTCTTCCGCTTCCAGTTTTTCCATGCGCCCATTCACGGGCCAATCCAGTTGTTCCGAAAATTCCGAGAGCAGCGCCCACATCGCGGCATTTTGCTCGAGATTCCTCGTCTGCGGCTTCACCATGACCTGATACCCTTCCGGCGCGAAACGAACGCATTCCACGGCACGGCGGCGGGCTTCGTCATGGGCGAGAAAGAATCTACGGGTTTCCATGATTCAACAACCGGTAGCGGCCATTTTCGAGACGCGAATCCCGGAAAGCCGTTCTGTCCTTCCGTGGTCGTCGATGAGCGCCGCCCATCTCCGCTCATCCGCATACACCGTTACCGTTATTGCCATTTTCCTATCCTCCGCCATGCGGCAATGAGTACTCCATGAATATGTGGATATATCACCCAATAGCCCCCCTACCCCCAACGGCGTATATGCCGAGTGAGTAAGGGAGCCATTGGCCATGACATCACCGTCATTGATGCGAATAACGACGTTATTTCAGTCCGCGACGATGTTTTGTCGCCTATCCGCCCAGCTTCTCCCGAAGCCAGCATTCACCGGATATTGTTGTCCATTCTCCGGCGTCCCCAGGTCGATCGCCCCATGCGGGTCAGCCAACACCTGCCGCCTTCCATCGGGATTGCACCGGGGGCGGTAACGTTTTTTGTTCGGAGGCGTCTAGCTCCTGTGTTTTCTGTCCTGGCAGCCCATGCAGGCCCAGTTGCGTTTACGCGGGACAAACGTTTTTCATGACATCTTTTGCTGCAACAGTTTCGCCACGGCCAAAAGGCCGTCCCTTTGATGCAGGTCGTTAAAGTCAAGGCCGACATCCTCTGGCATCACCCAGGGCAATCCCGACGCTTCTGCGGCCTTCTGGCCGGTCAGGGAAGCATCGTTGTCGGCGCAGACAATCGCGTTGGAGCCTCGGAAAGATTTCGAGACTTCCACGAGATTCCCCGCGGAAAAACACACCAGCACCGGACGTTGCCTCATGCCCATCCTGTCCAGCGCCTTCCGAATTGAAAGCCCGGTCGCGTAGCCCTCGCAGAGCACCGGTTCTTTGCCGCCACCAAGTTTGAATACCCCGCCCTTCGTTTTCCCGCCCAGGAGCATCTTTTTCTGCCATTCGTTGTTTTCCAGAAAGACGCGCTGTAGGCTCATCAGTAGCCCATAAATGTCCTTGATGGGTATCAACAACTCCCCAGCCTCGGAAACCAGCCCATGATGTTCAGGAAAGCCCTTGCAGGCAAGATAAGGATGCGGGGCTAGACTGGCCTTCTGGATCATCTCACGCGCGGTTTGGCGGGCTTTTTCGCGCGTTTGCCGCAAATGGGCTTCCGCCTTGCGGGCGCGTTCCTGATATGCCCGCCGTTCCGCTTCCGTATTCGTTTTCTTCTGGTCGAGGAAATAATGGATTTCGCCGTCCCGGTTCCAGTTGCACACCCAGCCCCATTCCCCATCGAAGAAGAAGGAGCCGTTTTTCTTTCGCGGCTTTTCCACCGTGGGGCAACGGGTAATTCGGCGAACCGGATGCCCGTCGAGGATCAGGCCGTAAAAGTAGGCGAAGGCGGCGAAATCGACAAAGTTCATGGTTCAGAAAATGACTTCCTGGCACGGTTCATCGTCAATGAGTTCCGGTTCATCGGCAAAAATATCGGCTTCCGGGAGCGGCCTGGCAAAGAGCCTTGCCAGTTTCACCAGACCGCGCGGCGTAATGTGGCAATACGGCTTTTCAATCTTTTGCCCGTCCTTGTCCGTGTAATGCGCGAATTTATGAACCAAATCCCCGGACGTGATGCGCGGCTGATAGGGCGTCCATGCGCCGTTGCGCCGGTGTATCCAGCCCTTTGCTTCCAGCAATGGGAAAATCTCGGAAGGCTTCATGTCCAGCACCTTCGCGGCCTGGGTCAGCGTGATGGATTTATTGCAGGCTTCAATCCGCTCCAGCGCGGCTACCTTGGGCGCGGCTTCGGCAAGGGCGGCTTCGGCGGCCTCGCGTTTCGCTTCCAGGTCTGCGGCCAGCAAGAGCGCCTCGCGCAGATTTGTGGGGATGGCGATTTGCTGACCGGCAATCTTCCCTTCCAGTTCCTGCCAGCGATCCACAACCCGCGCCGTGAATTCCGGGCAGAGTTGTGCCACGACCACCAGGCTGTCCCGTTTGCAAATACGGTACTCTTTTGCTGGCCTGCCAAGGGAATCGAGGTATTCCCCCAATGGGGGAAGACCAATAACGCCACGTTCCGCAAGCCTTTCGATGCTCTGTTTTACTTTGTCGTGGCGTGAATCAACCAGTTCCGCAATCTCGCGGCTGGACATGGTGAGTGTGTTGGAAGGCTGCGCCAGATCGAGACTGGCGGGCAGGCGCAGTTCGTCGCCCACGACGTGAAGGTTCGGGCTCATGGGTTGATCCTTTTGGGAAAAGAGATTGAGATTGGGCGCGGCTTCGGCGAAAAGGCCGTCCGGCTGGCGCAAGAGGATGTCGCCCACGCGCAAGGGCATGGGCGGCTTGTCGATGATGAAAAGCGACACGCCGCCCGTGTCGGAGACGGCGGTAATGTCGAGGCTGATCTTTTCGGGGTGAAACGGATGGCGCCGGGATTCTCCAAGGCGCTGGATGGTGTAACGGATGGGCGCGGACGCGCCGTTTGGTTTGGCGAGGTTTGCCATGATGTGATACTCCGCAAGTGGTTTTTTACCACCCGCCCCTGACTGCAATCAGGGTGGGCGACCAAAGCGAGAGTTGCAGTACCGGTGCGGCACCGGCGAGCCTTGCGGCTCCCCCCGCCCGGTCGCCCATTGAAGGACACACCAAGGCGCAAAAAAAGCCGCTTGCATTGCGCATGACGGCTCATCGCCGCCGCATTCAGGACTGCAATCCCGATCCCCGTTGTTTGCGGGGACAGGGGCATGATAGCCGGTCGGCGGGAAATGTCAACTATTTTTCTTGCGGCTTGCTTTTTTGTATTCTGGTGGTTATAATAACCACCATGAACAGTCGACAAGTCATCAAACTTCTGGAAAAGGACGGCTGGATTCTGGCGCGGGTCAAGGGATCGCACCATCAGTTCCGGCATCCGGAAAAACCGGGACTGGTGACGGTCAAGCATCCGGACGGCGACATTCCCGCCGGGACACTGAACAGCATCCGCAAACAGGCGGGATGGAAATAGGAGGTTGTCATGCGTTTTCCCGTGGTATTGCATAGCGATGACGGCGTTCGTTTCGGCGTCACGGCGCCCGATTTGCCGGGATGTTTTTCGGCGGGCGACACGTTCGACGAGGCGCTGGATTCCATGCGCGAGGCGATTGCCCTGCATCTGGAAGGCACGGAGGAAGAAGGCGGGGATTTGCCCGTCCCGCGCCCCATCGCCTTTCACCGGGCAAACCCCGACTTCGCGGACGGGGTGTGGGCGTTCGTGGAAGTCGATGTGTCGCGCTTCTACGGGCGCGCGGAAAAAATCAACATCACGCTGCCCGCTCGCCTGCTGGCGAAAATCGACGAAGCCGCCCGCGCGCGCGGCGCGACGCGCTCCGGCTTCCTGGCCGAGGCCGCCAGAGCCGCCATGCGCTAGACGGGCGGCACCCGCGCCCTGGGGCTGAAGTTGACGGTTACTCACGCCTGAATCCTTTCGACGCTTTCCGCCTTCTGTCTGGATTTGATCCATTTGATTTGACGCGAGCGAATCTTGTTGAACACGGCAAGGCTGGTGGGTTTGGGTTCCGTGTGGTCGAAACGCCAGAAGTTCGGCGGGAATTTCCCCGTCACTTCCTTGAAGAGGTAATAGGCGCGACCCTTGGCCGTTGCCGGGTTCTTGTGCGTGTCGCGCACGTAGCCGCAGACTTCCTGCCAGACCGTGTATTTGTCTTCCCTGCTGGCCTTGGGCGCTTTTCCGCCGATTTGAAGCTCCACCATTTCCCCGGCCTCGTTTTCCGCCCTTTCCGGCGCGGGTTTTTCATAGCCACAGGACATGCAGCGTTTGTAAAAAGGCTGGTAGCCGCAAGCGGGGCAGGCGCGGGTTTCCTTTTCTTCCTCGTCCTCGCGGATTTTCTTGTCCATCTTCTCGCCGGAATCCAGCTTGTCCAATCCGTTGAAATAAATTTCCTCGTAATCCTTCTTGAACCGCTGGATGTTGCCGGAATGGTCGAGCAGCAGGCACTCGGTTTTCCCCGGCGCGGAACGCATTCCGCGTCCCCACATCTGAATCGCCGTGGAAAGCGACTTGCGCAGCGGGCGGCAATCGACCACGCAGCCCAAATCCGGCACGTCCAGTCCCTTGCTCAAGGCTTCCACGGAAATGAGCAGGCGAATGGCGCTGTCCGGACTCTGGAATTCCTTCATGATTTCGGCGCGTTCCGCGTCGGAAGTTTCCGAGGTATAGGTCATCGCCAGCGCCCCCGCCTCGTTGAATTGGCGGCACAGGTCATCGCAATGGGCAATCGTCGCGCCAAAGACAATTGTCTTGGCGTTTTGCGCGTGGCGCGTCCATTCCAGCGTCACGTCGCCAATGATGCCGCGCCCGCGCTTTTCCACTTCCCTTTCGTCCCATTCGCCGCTGGATTTCGTTTTCGCGCCCTTCATATCGGGCTTCACGCCAGAGAGGACGCGCAGGGGAACCAACACGCCGGAATCCACGAGATCACGCATGGTCGTGGCGTTGATGAGGTTCGAGAAAATCTTGCCCAGCCCTTTCGAGAAGGGCGTCGCCGAAAGCCCGATCACGGCGGCTTTGGTTTTTTTCGCGTACTCTGTCCAGACCTTGTGCTGGACATGACTTTCGTCAACCACAATGACATCCGCATCCGGCCAAAACTGGCGTTTCGCCAACGTCTGCGCGGAAGCAATCTGTAAGGGCAGCTTTTCATCGCGCCGCCAGTGATTCGCCTGAATGATGCCGTGCAGATTCATCCCCAGGCTATCCGCCACGGCGGAAGTCTGATTGATGAGCACCGTCCTGTCGCAGACGAACACGGCGCGTTTGCCCTTCAACAGCGCCTCATGGATGATGCGCAAGGCCAAAACCGTTTTGCCCGCGCCCGTGGGGGCCATGATGATTTGATTTTTATGCCCACGGGCGAACCCTTCGCGCAGCATCCTGTGCGCTTCGTCCTGGAACGGGCGCATCGGCGGAAAGTTCGCGCCGTCGTAGGAGGTGGAGAAGAGTTCGCTCATGATGGTCTTCAGGCCGGGATTTCCAGCGCGTAGGCTTCGCGCTTTTTTTGGGATTTTGCGGAATTTTCTTGTCCTTCTGTAATCCATGGATTACAATATGCAGCATGTACACCGTCATCAAATCCGCCCGCTTCGATCTTTGGCTCGATAAATTGCGCGACCGTGTGGCGGCGGCGCGGATTGCGGCCAGAATCCGGCTGGCCGGGCAGGGCAATCTGGGGGACTGGAAAGCCTTGCGCGACGGCATTTCCGAAATGCGCGTGGATGTGGGCGCGGGCTACCGGCTCTATTTCACCCGGCGCGGACAGTCCATCATCGTGCTGCTCTGCGGCGGCGACAAGCGCGGGCAGAAACGAGACATCGAGCGCGCCATCGGACTGGCGCAACAATGGCAGGAGGAATAAGGCATGAAAACGAAGATTCCCGAAGGATTTTCCCGCTTCGACGCGGCGGATTATGTGAAGAGCGAGGAGGACGCGCGGCGTTATCTCGACGCCTGCCTTGAGGAAGACCCAGGCGACGGCAGCCTGATTCGCGCGGCGCTCGAAGACATCGCCCGCGCGCAGGGCATGACGCGCCTTGCCCGCAAGACGGGCGTCACGCGCGAAGGTCTTTACAAGGCGCTCTCCGAAGACGGCAACCCGGAATTTTCCACCATCCTGAAAGTCACCCGCGCCCTGGGGCTGAAGCTGACGGTTTCCCGCGCCTGAACCCGCCCACACGCCGCCAAACGCGCGGGCGTGGCGGTCAAAGCCCTTGCCGACCGGTTGGGGATGCGTCATGCCGCCCCCCGTTCCGCGCCGTAGGGGTCATCCTCATTCGGCAAGGCCATGACTATCGCGTCCGGGTAAAAATCGTCCGCTTCCTCCCGCGTCATCCACGGCGAGAAATGCGCAGTGAAGGAACGTTCCGCCGTCCGCACCGCGAATCGCCAGAAGGTTTCCTTTCGCGCTTCTTCTTCCGCCGTCTTCCGGTCTTCCCCGCCATCGAATTCCCGGATGGCGGCGCGTTCCTTCTGATGTTCGAGGAGGGAAAGAATCGCTTCCTTGCGCCTGGCAATCTCTTCTTTCGCCCGATGAATCCACGCCTTGCCCGCCGCGTGTTCCGCGTGCGCCAGCAAGCCGCCGTCCTTCTCCCGGAAGGTCACGCCGTGTGTTTCGGCAAAAGCGAGAAATTGCGCGATATTCATTCGATGACAATCTCGTCGCTTTCGAGTTCGACGATTCGCGCCTTCAGCGCCTCGTTTTCCTTCTTCAGCGCGGCGTTCTCCGTCGTCAGCTTGCGGTTCATCGTCTCGTACCGCTTGGCGAATCGAATAGCTTCCGCCTTCTCGTTCAGGAGACTGTCGAAGCGCGTTTGAAGAAGGTTCCGATCCTTGTCCGCCGCCTCGCAGCGTTTCGTCATTTCCGCCAGCGCCGTGTTTTCTTCCAGCAGAATGGCGATGCGCGCCTGATCCGCTTGCGCCTCCAGTTCGGCAAACGCCTTTTCTGCATCGGAAAGCCCGGCGCCAAATCCCTCTTCGGTAAAATCAGGATGCGCTTCTTGCCCCTGGCGCTCGCGCAAGGCGTCAAGCTGGCTGGGCTTTTTGTGCTTGCCAATGTTGGCGGTGTTCATCACGGCTTCTGTGCCGTGTTTCGTGGTGTACTTGCGGTCGTTGTCACTTCGGATATCCGAGGTGAGGTTGTTGTCACTGGAAGAAATTCCAGTGACGGAATTTTTCATATCACGCAGTTCATTCACCATGAAATGGCTAACCGCCGCCGCTTTCGCGATTTCCCGATTGCTCCATTGCCGCCATTCCGCGTCATTGAGCAACGTCCGCACGGCCTTGTGCTTGTCGGCGTTCGAGCGTTTCAGGCCGTGTTTGCTGTTCGCCGAAAGGCTGGCGAGAATCGCGTCCCGCTGGGTGCCTGGTCGCTCTTCGGCGTCAATCTGCGCCCGTCCCGCCTTCTTCGCGGCAAAGAACCGGTGGAATCCATCGGCGAGCCAGTACGTCGCGCCGTCGTTGAACACGAGCACGGGCGGCAAGTTCTCTCCCGCCTTCATCGTTTCCGCGTATTCTTCGATAACGGATTGGTTGAGTTCCACGCGGGATTGCGTCCCGCCGTCGATGCGGATTTTTTCGAGATCAATCATGAAAGTTCCTTGTGAGTCGTTTTTTCAAGGCGGGTCATGTCGTTCCCTCCTAATCTCCACGAATCCCCGCGAATCCCCGTCATCAGGCGAGCCATGCGCTCGTCGGTCATAGTGGCGGTATGGAAACGCCCCACGATTCCCTCTTCCAGAATTTCGACGGCCATGTCAGACAGGTCGCGGTCGGCCAGCGTCGCCAGAAAGAACAACAGCTTATGCTGTTCCGGCGAAAGCCGGACGTGCAGGTCGGGCTTGTGCAGGCTCACGCCGCGTCCTCGCGCTTGACGGGCGCCGCAGACTTCGGCATGGAGCCGCAGAAGGGCGTCGCCAAGCGTCCAGCCCGGTGTTTTTCTCTTGCCGCTCAACAGGCATGAGATATGCGCTTGCACCGAATTCACGGCGATGGCGATCTCGCGCTGCGTCCAGCCTTTTTCCAAAATCTCGGAAATGATTGTTTTGAAGTCCATGTGCGCATGATATAGGATAGACTATTTCGTGTCAATAGCTAATGTGGTGATATTTTGCAGGACAATCCTTCCATGAAAAGATTTTTCAGGAAATGAATCGCCCTATGTCGACATTTGGACAACGTTTGCGGGAAGCGCGCAAGGAAGCCGGGATGACGCAGCTTCAGCTCGCCAGGCTCGTTGGCCTTGCGCAGGCAACAATCTCGAATATCGAAAGCGAACGCAACCAGGGATCGGTAGAGTCGACGGCACTGGCGCGCGCCTTGCGCGTGTTGCCGGATTGGCTTGCCGAGGGGCGCGGCCCGAAGCGGAGACAGGACGACGGCGAAGCGGACAATGCTGGTTCGCTTTCTGGCCTCATCCCCATCGAGGCGTGGGAACACGAGGACGATTTGCCCGACCTGGGCGATTTCATCCGGGTTCCGCGTCTGGACGTTCACCTTTCCGCCGGGCATGGCCGGGAGATTGTCGAAGTCGATCTCGTCCGGGAGGCGCCGCAGGTGTTCCGGGCGGAGTGGGTGCGGCGTCTGGGGTTGAAGCCGTCGAAACTCGCGTCCATGTACGCCGCCGGAGATTCGATGGAGCCGCGCGTCCATGACGGCGACAGCCTGCTCGTGGATACGTCGCGGACAACCGTGACGGACGGCAAGGTCTATGCGCTGGCGTATGCCGGAGAATTGCGCGTAAAACGGCTCTACCGGCGCGTGGATGGCGGGATCATCATCGTGAGCGACAATGAGCGGAACTATCCCCGGCTCGAGGTTCCGGCGGAACAGATGGAACACGTGCGCATCATCGGGCGCGTGATGCACGTTCAGGGGACGGGAGGGCTATGATCCGGCCTGGCGGGGGAATGAAAACCGGCGTGGCCGTTCTTTTTTTCTCCCTGTTCCTTGCGTCCGCGACGGACGCGCGCAGCAAGTCCGCCGTCCATGCCTTCCGGAAAACGCATCCCTGCCCGGCGACGGGCGAATCAAAAGGCGCGTGTCCCGGCTGGCAGGTGGATCACGTCAATCCCCTGAAGTGCGGCGGCGCGGATCACCCGTCCAATATGCAGTGGCTGACGGTCGCCGCGCACAAGGCGAAAACCAGGCGCGAGGCGAAGCGGTGCGTGAAGAAGCGCAAGAAGCGCCTCAAAGCGCCGCGGCTTCGATGACGCCCGCGGCGAACTGGTTCAGGCTCTTGCCTTCCGCCCTGGCCTTCAGGATGGCCGCCGCGTGGACTTCCGGCGAGACGCGCAGCAGGATTCTGCCGCTGGCGGGCTTGTCCGGGCGGACGCCTTTTTCGGCGCAATACGCCAGATAATCATCGACGGCCAGCCGGAACTCCCGGCGCAGGTCGGCAACCGTATCGGCATGAAAAGAAATGGCGTCGCGCGCGCCCAGCACCTGCCCGGTAAAAATATCGTCGCGCTCGTCAAACGCCACATGCGCCGTATAACCACGATAAGTCATGCTGTTCATGGTGTGATTCCTCTTCCTTTCAAGAAATTCCGCAACGATTCCACCTGATATTTTTTCGCCGACTTCCCCGGATGCGGACGGTGCGCGTGCCACAGCCCGCCCGCGATGGAAAGGATGACGCGCGACCCCTCGCGCTCGATGACTTCTCCCCCAAGCGCCGCCGCCAACCGTTCCAGGTCGGAAAAGGCGATTCCCGCCCTTGTCGGCGTCTCGAAAATTTCAGCGAGGATTTTCAGGTGTTTCGTTTTCATGTCCAAATGATAGCACTATGCGCTATCAAACGCAAGGATTTTTCCATTGCGTCGCGGGAAGAAGCGCGTAACACAAAATACCGTCTTTGCTATTGACTTCCCGTATTATTTTTGCTATTATCCTGCTCAAGTCACCCAGCCAGCGCGAGACGAAGAGGATGCGAGGCAGGCAGAGAAGACCGGGTTGTCCCCCGGCGCTGGGGCTGAAAACGCTGATGCGCTGTCAGGCGCGGGCAAGTAGGCAGGACAGCAGGAATTCGTATGTAACGCACGCCGGATCGGGAGGAAGGCGCATGTTTGTGAAATCGGCAACGACTTTTGGGCGCGGGGATTATGAACTCGCCCCGATGGACGGGCATCCGCTCGATCCGCGCGGCAATCCGCGCGAGGCGGCCATCGACGAAATCGAGGCGTCCTTGTGGGACGGCCACGTCATGAACATCGCGGCCATCAGCGAGGCGATAGCGGAAACGCCGTCCATCGCCCGCGATTACGCCGCCTATATCGACGGCGTCAGCGGCGGCATCACGGGCGAGGAATTCGCCGCCCGCATCGTCGCGGCCGTCGGAAGCTACTGGACGAAAACCTATCGGCGCCAGGCCGAGGACATGTGGGAGGAGGCGTCATGCTGATGTACAGCCGCTACGCGAAACAAAAGCGCCGCGTCCCGGAATGGGCGCGAACGGCGGCGCTCATCGCCTTCTTCCTTCTGGCCTTCGGCATCGTCGGACGCCTGGATTATGAAACGGCGGTCGCGACAGAAGCGGCGGCGTTCCGTTGCGAAAACGAAAATGGAGAAAATCATGAGTAATCCCCTGATCAACCTGACCATGAAATCATCGTTGCCGTCCGTCGGCATGAGTGAGGCGGAATTGCTCTCCGTGCTCGAAAATTCGATCTATCCCGGCGCGAAGCCGGAAAGCATCAAGCTGGCGATCGGCTACTGCCGGGCTTCCGGACTGGATCCCATGCAAAAGCCGGTGCACATCGTTCCCATGCTGGTCAGCACGGGAAAAAAGGACGGCAAGGGCTACGACATCAAGGAATGGCGCGACGTCATCATGCCCGGCATCGGGCTGTACCGGACGCAAGCCGCTCGCTCCGGGCAGTATGCCGGAGTGTCGGAGCCGGAATTCGGACAGGATGTCACGGAAGAATTCGATGGTGTGTCGCTGACGTATCCGGCGTGGTGCCGGGTGACGGTGAAGAAATCTCTCCCCAACGGGATCGTCGCGGAATTTTCTGTCAAGGAATTCTGGAAGGAGAACTACGCGACCCGGGGCAAATCGGCAGAACCCAATTCGATGTGGAGAAAGCGCCCCTACGCGCAGATCGCCAAATGCGCGGAAGCGCAAGCCTTGCGCAAGGCATTCCCGGAAATCGGCGCGCAGCCTACTGCCGACGAAATGGAGGGAAAGAATCCAGACGACGATGAAACCATCATCGACAGCGATACCGGCGAAATCCTGAAACCGGAAGCGCCAGAGGAAACGAAGGCGCTGCTGCCCTACCCGGAGGATCGGCTGGAGGACAGCCTCCAGAAATG
>JAITJU010000220.1 GCA_031278735.1 Zoogloeaceae bacterium | reverse complement strand
GCCGCCTTCTCCCATGGTGATGTGGTGCGCCGGATAAAAGGAAAGGGTGGCGATGTCGCCGAAACAGCCTACTTTTTGATTCCGATAGGTGGAACCCAGCGCGTCGCAGCAATCTTCCACCAGCCAGAGGCCATGTCGATCCGCAAGCGCGCGGATTTCCGCCGCCGCGAACGGATTGCCCAGCGTATGCGCCAGCATGATGGCGCGTGTCCTGGGTGTGACGGCGGCGGCGATGGCTTCAACCGTCGGGTTGTAAACGGCAAGTTCGGAATCGACGAAGACCGGAATCAGGCGGTTTTGCAGAATGGGCGCGACTGTCGTCGGAAAACCGGCTGCGGCGGTAATCACTTCGTCGCCGGGCTGCAAGGCGCGCTTGCCCAGAAGCGGCGAGGTCAGGGCGGAAATTGCCAGCAGATTGGCCGAGGATCCGGAATTGCAGGTGAGCGCGAAATCAACGCCGAGAAACCGCCCCAGCTTTTCCTCGAAGGCGGCGTTGAAACGCCCGGTGGTCAGCCAGCCGTCCAGCACGGCATCGACCGCGTATTCCAGTTCCCGCGCGCCCAGAACCTTGCCGGAAGGCGGGATGGGGGTTGCGCCGGGAAGAAAGCCGGATGGTGCGTTTTCCGCGGCGTAGGCGTGGACGAGTTCCAGGATTTTGGCGCGCAATTCTGTTTTTGTCATAAGGAGGGTTCTTGTTCAAAAGCGGCAATCTGGGCGAGGGTGACGGCGCGCATGTCCTCGCCCGCCTGCCAGGCTTGATGCCAGTGGGCGACCCGCGCCAGCGCGGCGCGCAAATTCCAGCGCGGACGCCAGCCGAGCCGGGCGCGCGCCTTGGAGGAATCCAGCCTGAGCGCGCCCGCTTCATGCGGTTGCGCCGCTGTTTCCGGTTCCCAGGGAAAGGCGTCCGGCCAATGTTGCGCCAGCGTTTCCACGAGTTGCCGCACGGATTGGGCATCCGCGTCCGCCGGGCCGAAATTCCAGGCTTCCGCCCAGGCCGCGCCTTCCGCATAGAGCTTTTCCGCCAGCAGAAGATAGCCGGAAAGCGGCTCCAGCACGTGCTGCCAGGGACGAACGGCTTCGGGGTTTCGCAGGCGCGGCGGCTGGCGCGTGGCGATGGCGTTCAATATATCCGGAATCAGCCGATCCTTGCCCCAGTCGCCGCCGCCGATGACATTGCCGGCGCGCGCCGTGGCGACGTGGGTACGCGCCTCCGGCGCGAAAAAGGAACTGCGCCAGGCCGCAGCGACAATTTCGGCGCAGGCCTTGCTGCTGCTGTAGGGGTCATGCCCGCCGAGGGCTTCGTTTTCCCGGTAGCCCCAGGGCCATTCCCGGTTTTCGTAGCATTTGTCGCTGGTGATGACGACGATTGCCCGGGTTGAATCGCTGCGCCGCGCGGCTTCCAGCAAATTGACCAGACCCATGACGTTGACGGCGTAGGTTTCTTCCGGATCGTCGTAGGACTGGCGCACGAGGGGCTGGGCGGCCAGATGCAGGATGATTTCGGGGCGCGCTTCCCGCACGGCCCGATCGATGGCGTCGGCGTCACGCAGGTCGGCGATGATGGAATGCATGTCTTGTCCCGCCCGCGCCAGATCGAAGAGCGCGGGCGTAGTCGGCGGCGGCAGGGCGAAGCCTGTGATTTTCGCGCCGAGGCGGGAGAGCATGAGCGAGAGCCAGCTGCCCTTGAAGCCCGTGTGGCCGGTGATGAAAACCCGCCTGTCTTGCCAGAACGCGGCGTTCATGACCAGGTTTTCCAGGGCGCCTGCCCGGATTGCCAGAGTTGTTCCAGATGATTTTTGTCGCGCAGGGTGTCCATCGGCTGCCAGAAACCGTGGTGACGCCAGACGGCAAGTTGCTTTTTCGCCGCCAGCGTCTTGAGCGGCGTCCCTTCCCAGATCGTCCGATCATCTTCGATGAGATCGATGACCGGCGGCGAGAGCACGAAAAATCCGGCATTGATGAAGCCTTCGCTGCCCGCCGGTTTTTCGTTGAAGCAGGTGACGAGTTCGCCGTCAATGTTCAGGGCGCCAAAGCGGCTTGGCGGCAAGGCGGCGGTGATGGTGGCGAGCCGTCCCTGTTCCCTGTGAAAACGGATGCTGGCGCTGATGTCGATGTCGCCCACGCCATCGCCGTATGTGAGGCAAAAATCCTCATCCGGCGCAAGATAACCGCGGATGCGCTTGAGACGTCCGCCGGTCTGGGTATTTTCGCCCGTATCCACCAAAGTGACGCGCCAGGGTTCGGTGTGGCGCGCGTGTACCGCCATGCTGTTGTCAACCATGTTGAAAGTGACATCGGACGCATGCAGAAAATAATTGGCGAAATATTCCTTGATGACATAACCCTTGTAACCCAGGCAAATGACGAATTCATTGATGCCGTGCGCGGAATAAAGTTTGAGGATGTGCCAAAGCACGGGCATTCCGCCAACTTCGATCATCGGCTTGGGTTTCAGGTGGGATTCTTCACTGATGCGGGTGCCAAGCCCGCCGGCCAGGATGACGGCTTTCATCGTAAGCGAACTCCGGTCTGAATTCCTGCCCATGACTTTGGCCTGTCGCTGGTCTTTTGCGGGCATTCGACGGGCGGAACATGAAATTCCACAAGTATAACGGCTTTCATTGCGAATCAATCCAGTTTCATGAGGGTCAGGCGCGGTTTGCTGTTGGCGCAGTCCAGGCTGGCTTGCACGGGATTCTTGTTCAGTTCGGGCGGCACGCCGTTGGCGAAGGTGAGGTATGAACCCGCGATGGCGATGAGTTCCGCCTCGAAGCAGACGGCGAATATCCGCGCCTGGCTGTCGCCGCTTGCGCCCGCCAGGGCGCGGCCGCGCAGGGGCGCGTAGATGTGAATGTTGCCGTCGGCAATGACTTCCGCGCCGGGATTGACGATGGCGGTGACGATCAGATCGCCGTCATGGGCGTGGACGCGCTGGCCGGAGCGCAGGGGGCGATCAATCAGCAGGGCGCGCCGGGGCGTGGCGGCGGGGGCGGCGGTTTCCGGCGCAAGCTGCGGCAATTCGGGTTGCGACGGGGAAGCCGCCGCGGGCGCCGGTTCGGGCGCGGCAGACTGTCGGGCGCTGTCGCCGTCGGCGGCGGAAACGTCGGGAAAAACGGCAAGCCCGAACTGGCGGGCGGACGTCGTGATTTCCGCCGTCGCGCCGCATATGCCGATAACCTGTAGTCCGTATTGGGCAAACAGGGCGCGAATGCCTTGCCAGTCCGGCTCCGTTGGCGAAGGAAGGGGTTCGGAGTGCGCCAGATTCAACACGCCGGCGTCGCCTTCAAAAAAATTGCTGTCGCCAAACAAGGCGCGGGCGGCTTCCGTCAGCGCCTGCGGACACAGGGTTTGCAGGTTGATCAGAATGACGGCGGTCGTGCTGCCCTTGAAGGCGATGGGCGAGGATTCTCTATTCATGGTCATGGCGGCGAAAAAAACGGGGTTCGGGTTTCGGAAAGCAAAAAAGTTCGGGATCAGCCTGGCGTCGCCTCCGTGACGCTGGCGGTCTGTTCGCGCGGGGCGTCATTTTCATTGGCAAGGGCGTCCGCAAGGGCGTTGCGGAGCGCGTCGGCGAGGAGGTTGGCGCAGAGAACGAGAACGAGCATGAAGGTGAAGGCGGTGACGAGCGACCACCAGACGGCGGGTTCGCGCGAAAGTTCCATGCGGGCGTTGTTGATCATGGAACCGAAGCTCATCATGGCGGGATCGACGCCAATGCCGATGTAGGAGAGCACGGCTTCGGTCAGCACCAGCGCGGAAAAATCCATGACCAGGGCGATGATGACCAGATGCATGAGATTGGGCAACAAATGGCGCGTGATGATGCGCCGGGAAGAAACGCCGAAAGCGCGCGCGGCCTGTATGTAGTCGAGTTCCCGGAGCTTCAGCGTCTCGCCGCGCAGGAGGCGGGCAAGTCCTGTCCAACTGGTGACGCCGAGAATGAAACAGAGCGCGACGAGGCGCAGGTCGGCGCGTTCGGCGGTCGTGGCGAACCATTCGGAATGCGTGTCGATGACCACCTGCATCATCAGCACGGCGGCGGCAATCAGCAACACGCCGGGAATGGAATTGAGCACCGTGTATACATACTGTATGAAGTCGTCCGCCCAGCCGCGGAAGTATCCGGCGACGATGCCCAGAAAAATGGCCAGCGGCAGCATGACGAGCGTGGTCGCCAGACCGATCACCAGAGCGGTGCGTATGCTTTTCAGCGCCTGATACAGCACATCCTGCCCCACCTTGTCGGTGCCGAAGACGTGGTAGCCGTCCGCGAGAAAGGCAATGGGCAGGGCAAAAAGCAGAAAGGCGCCGAAGGCGCGCAACACGCCTTGCCAGGCAAAACCGGGCGTGTTGGCGGGGCGTCGTTCGAGGCGCCGCGCCAAGGCCGTTTTCAGAAGCAGCAGCAGCAATATGGCCAGCGCGACGCCCAGCGCGGCGCGCAACAGCACGTCGCGCAAGTGCTCGGATTCATCCGCGAGATGCGCGCCGCCGTAAGTGAGGCGTGGATAGTTCCGCGTCAGTCCTGCTTGCGTTTCTTCGGTTTCCATGACGTACAGCCGGATGGCGAGCGGCGCGGACTAGGTGCGTTCATGCTGTTCCCGCAAGTCGAAGAGCAGGGCGTCCAGCAGGGAGCGCACTTCGACGGCATAGCGCGCCGCCGCTGGCGTCGCGTCGGTTGCCGGAGCCTTTTCGAGACGCGGGCGGTAGTGCAGGGAATCCATGAGTCCGATCAGCAGGAAGACGCACAGGATCGTGGTCACGCCAGCGGCAACGGGATTCCTGCCCAGTTCTCTC
>JAITJU010000128.1 GCA_031278735.1 Zoogloeaceae bacterium | reverse complement strand
TGGTCGATGTCGTCGATGTCGCCGCGGCCATTGCGCAGTTCCACCAGAACCTTGATGACGTCAACGATGTCGCGCGGGGAAAGGGTGAGCTGCGCGACCATGCTGGCGTTGGCGTTCAGTTTTTTCAGGCGCCCCGCCAGAATTTCGGCGTCTTCCTCGGCCATGTTTTCTTCCAGGGCGCGCGCGCCGTAGGAAAGCTGGGAAACCATGTCCTGAATGATCGGCAAGGGCTTGCCCGTTTCTTCCGCCAGCTTTTTCAAGGCGGCTTCGGCGCGGGATTGCAGGCTCTTGACCATCACCTTGTATTCGATGACCCGATCGCGTCCCAGACGGCGGTTGAATTTCATGCGCCCGACTTCGGAAAGGTTGTAGCGTTCGTCGGCATAGAACAAGCCCTGGAACAGAATTTCCACCGCTTCTTCCGTCGGCGGTTCACCCGGACGCATCATGCGGTAGATGGCGACGCGCGCGGCCTGGCGGCTGAAGTTGTCATGACTTTTCAGCGTTTGCGAAATGAACGCGCCACGATCAAAGTCATTGATGTACAGGGTCTGGATCTCCCCCGCCTCGATTTCCTGTAGTTTGGCAAGCAGCGTCTCCGTGATTTCCTCATTCGCGGAGGCCAGCACTTCTCCCGTGCTCTTGTCGACAATCGCCGTCGCCATTACGCGCCCGACAACGAAATCGCCGGGCACGATGAGTCTTTTCAGCCCCGCTTCCTGCATGTCGCGGATATGGCGAGCGGTGATGCGTTTGCCCTTGCCGACAATGGTCCTGCCGTCGGGCGCGCGGATGTCGAAACGCGCCATCTCACCGCGCAGGCGGTCGGGCAGCAGGGCAAATTCCACGCGATCTTTCGTTATCGTGAAATGATCGAACTCGAAGAATTCGGCCAAAATCTCTTCCGGCGTCAATCCCAGCGCCATCAGGAGCGTGGTCGCCGGCATCTTGCGGCGGCGGTCGACCCGGAAAAAGAGCAGGTCCTTGGGATCGAACTCGAAATCCAGCCAGGAGCCGCGATAGGGAATGATGCGCGCGGAAAACAGGAGTTTGCCGGAAGAATGCGTCTTGCCCCGGTCATGCTCGAAGAAGACGCCGGGCGAACGATGCAGCTGCGATACGATGACCCGCTCGGTGCCGTTGATGACAAAAGAGCCGTTTTCGGTCATGCGCGGAATTTCGCCCATGTAGACTTCCTGCTCCTTGACTTCCTTGATCGTTTCGGCGGCGGCCTCGCGGTCGAGAATGACGAGGCGCACCTTGGCGCGCAGGGAAGAGGCGAAGTTCAGGCCGCGCTGGTGGCATTCCTTGACGTCGAAGGCCGGTTCGCTCAGCGTGTAGCTGACGAACTCCAGCCGGGCGTTGCCGGAATGGGAAACGATGGGAAAAATGGAAGTGAACGCGGCTTGCAGGCCCTGATTGTTTCGTTCTTCCGCCGGGATGTCGGCTTGGAGAAAATCAGAAAAGGAAGCCAGTTGCGTCGCCAGAAGATAAGGCATTTCCAGAACATGCTCGCGCTTGGCAAAGCTTTTGCGGATGCGTTTTTTCTCGGTATGGGAATAAGCGGAGGAAACGGCGGCACTCATGATGACTCCTGGATAAAAAGTCGGGAAACGGCTTGCCGGTCCGACTGAGGCTGGCGGCAAAACGGGAAACCAAAAGGCAAAGACAACGCTCGGCGCGCGGACGAGCGCGCCGGTTTGTGTTTGTATTCTGGGTGGCGGGCGTGCGGCATCAGTTGTGGTTTTTCATGAACAAACATCAGGAAATGGAAAAAGGCCGACGGCCAAAAAAGACCGCCAGCCCGGTTCTCGAACACGCAAGGCTTACTTCAGCTCGACCTTGGCGGTTGCGTCTTCCAGTTGTTTCTTCAAGGCTTCGGCGTCGGCCTTGGGAATGCCTTCCTTGACCGTCTGGGGCACGCGATCATTCGCCACCTTATCCACCATGTCCTTGGCTTCTTTCAGACCCAGGCCGGTCGCGGCGCGCACTACCTTGATGACGTCTACCTTTTTCTCGCCGACATCCGTCAGCATGACGGTAAATTCAGTCTGTTCCTCCACGGCGGCGGCGCCGGGGGCGGCGGCGCCGGGGGCGGCCACCGCCAGCGCGGCGGCGGAAACGCCGAATTTTTCCTCGAACGCCTTCACGAGATCGTTCAGTTCCATGACGGTCATCGCGCCAACAGCTTCAAGAATGTCTTCTTTGGAAATTGCCATTTAAATTGCTCCTGATACAGAATCGGTAAAAAATGCGCCGCGCCTTGTCAGGCGGCGGCAGTTTCGCGTTGTTTGGCAAGCGCGGCCACCGCGCCGGCAAAGCCGGAAAGCGGGGACTGCATGACGCCCAACAATCGGGCGAGCAGTTCCTCGCGGCCAGGGATGGAAGCCAGCGCTTCCACGCCAGCCTTGTCCAGCACCTTGCCTGCGTGAGCGCCTGCCTTGATCGTCAGCCTGTCGTTGGTTTTGGCGAAGTCGTGCAATACCTTGGCCGCAGCTACCGGATCTTTGGAGATGCCATAGATCAAGGGGCCGACCAGATGGCTGGAGAGTTCCGCGAATGGCGTCCCTTCCACCGCCCGGCGCGCCAGGGTATTCTTCAGCACGTGCAGATACACGCCCGCTTCGCGCGCCTTCCTGCGCAGCACGGTGAGATCGCCCACCTTGATGCCGCGATATTCGGCCAGCGCGATGGTCTGGGCATGATCGACCTCGCCCGACACCTCTGTCACAACGGCTTTTTTATCTTCAAGATTGAGACCCACGGGTCTTTCCTCCTTTCAAGTCAAAACAGGACGAAACGAATCTCGTCCACTCCTTACGGCGACCTGAACCAGAAAACGATCGGCAGCTTCATGGGCAACCGACAAAATCCTTGTTCGGGCAACACCGTCTGCGCAGGCCGATACATCCATTTAAGCCGCCAGAAAAGTCCGGCGGCGCCTACGGTCTTTGACGATACGCGAGGCAAAAGCGCCTTGCGTCCCAAAGTCTGTAAAACCTTACGCGCCGAGCAGGCTGGCCTGATCGACGTGCACACCGGGCCCCATGGTGCTGGTCACGGCGATTTTTTTCAGATACTGCCCCTTGGCGGCGGAAGGCCTTGCCTTGTTCAGCGCCTCGATCAGCGCCTTCAGGTTTTGCTCCAGCTTTTCCACCGGGAAGGAAGCGCGGCCAATGGCGGCATGAATGATGCCGCCCTTGTCGGTACGGTACTGCACCTGTCCCGCCTTGGCGTTCTGCACGGCAGTGGCGACATCCATGGTCACGGTGCCGACCTTGGGGTTGGGCATCAGGCCGCGCGGCCCCAGGATCTGTCCCAACTGGCCGACGACGCGCATGGCGTCCGGCGTGGCGATCGCCACATCGAAATTCAGGTTGCCCGCCTTCACCTCGGCGGCCAGATCGTCGAAGCCGACGATATCCGCGCCCGCGGCGCGCGCGGCTTCCGCCTTTTCGCCCTGGGCGAACACGGCCACCCGCACGGTCTTTCCCGTGCCGGCGGGCAATACCACCGAGCCGCGCACCAGTTGATCGGATTTGCGCGCGTCAATACCCAGATTCACCGCGACATCGATGGATTCATCGAATTTGGCGGTGGCGGTTTCCTTGACGAGCGCCAGGGCTTCCGTGAGCGGATACAGTTTTTGCGCCTCGATCTTGCCGACGAGCGCCTTTTGCCGCTTGGTGAGTTTCGCCATTTCAGAGTCCCTCCACGGTAATGCCCATGCTGCGCGCGGAACCGGCGATGGTGCGCGCGGCCGCTTCCAGATTGGCGGCGGTGAGATAGGGCTGCTTGGCCTTGGCGATTTCCTCGCACTGGGCGCGGGTGATCTTGCCCACCTTGTCGGTGTGCGGCTTGGGCGACCCCTTGTCGATCTTGGCCGCTTTCTTGATGAGGATGGTGGCGGGCGGCGTCTTCATCACGAAGGTGAAGGACTTGTCCGCGAAGGCGGTAATCACCACGGGAATCGGCAGACCCGGCTCCACGCCTTGCGTCTGGGCGTTGAACGCCTTGCAGAATTCCATGATGTTCAAGCCGCGCTGACCGAGCGCGGGGCCGATCGGCGGCGAGGGATTCGCCTTGCCGGCTGGCACTTGCAGCTTGATGTAGCCGATGATTTTCTTGGCCATTTCTTAAAAACTCCTTGAAAACATGAGTGGTAGCGCGGGTTCGGGATTCCCCCTACTGACGCTCCTCTTGCCGTAATCGAGGCTCACGGCGCGCCTTTTTTTCGCGCAACGAATCAATCGTTCAGATCTTTTCCACCTGGGTGAATTCCAGCACCACCGGCGTTGCGCGGCCAAAAATGCTGACCATGACCGTGATGCGGTTCTTGTCGTAATCAATGCTTTCCACGCTGCCCTGAAAGTCGTTGAACGGACCTTCCTTGATGCACACGTTCTCGCCCACCTCAAACAGCACCTTGGGACGGGGTTTTTCCGCGCCCGCCTGAATCTGTTGCAGGATGCGATCCACTTCCTTCGCGGAAATGGGCGCGGGCTTGGTCGCCGTGCCGCCAATGAAGCCGGTCACTTTTGGGGTGTCATTCACCAGATGCCAGGAATCATCGTTCATCTCCATTTCCACCAGCACATAGCCGGGATAGAACTTGCGTTCGGAGATGGAACGCTGACCGCTCTTCATTTCCACGACTTCTTCGGTCGGCACCAGAATGCGATTGAACATATCCGCCAGACCGGAACGATCAATGCGCTCCCGCAAGGCGCGCATGACGCTTTTTTCAAAACCGGAATAAACGTGCACCACGTACCAGGATTTTTCACTCATGTCGGCGTCCCAAGAACGATGTCATAGATCAGCCACTCCAGACCCTTGTCCGTGATGAACAGAAACAGCGCCATGATCACCACGAGGGAAAATACCAGCAGCGTCATCTGCGTGGTTTCCTTGCGGGTGGGCCAGACCACTTTTTTTAGCTCTATGCAGGCTTCGCGCCACAACTGCACGAAACGCCCGCCTGCTTCCGTCGTTTTGCAAAACAGCACTCCGCCCGCAATCACGCCAGCTGCAACCGCCAGCACACGCAACACCAACGCCTGTTCGGAGAGCAGGTAAGCTCCGGCAATACCCGCCGCGATGAGCAGCAAGGAGAGCGCAATCTTGATTTTGTCGATCATGTCGTTCAAAAAATTTTTACGGAAACATCCGGCTCAGGATTAAATTTGGCAGGGGCAGAGGGAATCGAACCCCCAACCTTCGGTTTTGGAGACCGACGCTCTGCCAGTTGAGCTATACCCCTGCAAAAACCGCAAATACGAAAACAATAAAACTTGCGGGCGTCTTTCTGCCCAAGGCCGAAAGACGCCCGCAAACCTGCTTACTCGATGATTTTCGAGACGACGCCCGCGCCGACGGTGCGCCCGCCCTCGCGGATGGCGAAGCGCAAGCCTTCTTCCATCGCAATCGGCGCAATCAGCTTCACCGTGATCGACACG
>JAITJU010000100.1 GCA_031278735.1 Zoogloeaceae bacterium | reverse complement strand
CAATGGTCATCGCGGCGCGCTACGATGCGCCGCTTCATGTCATCGCGGGAACGACGCTGGGGATGCTGATCGCCGACGTTCCCGCCGTAATCGCGGGAGACAGTCTGGCGGACAGGATGCCGGTCAAGTGGATACGCCTCGTCGCGGCGGGAATTTTCGCGGCGCTGGGCGTTGCAACCCTCATGGGGGTCGGATCGGGGTTCGACTTCTGATGCTCTTTCCGCAAGGGGGGTTGCAGGCGTTGCGCTCCCGTCTTTTGCCGACCGCGCCAAGCTGGTTTTTGACGCCCGCTCCAACACTCTGCCGTCTTCGCGCGGCTCGCTCCAGATGGGCGCCATGTAAAAGCCCATGATCGGTCTGATGTTTTTCGGCGCCATTGGCCTGCGGGCGGCGCGGGCGCGCCAGATCGCCCGCTTGCGGCGGGGCAAAAGCGCGGGCAATGACCATCCGCGCGGCACCGCGGCAACCCATGCCGCCGACTGAAATGCCGCGGCACCCTCGCTTTCGGCGAAGCAAGCGGCTGTCTGCTTCCGCCACTTTTGCACACCTTCCCTCACGCGCGGAAGACGATATTCCCGCGACGCGCTATCATTGCGGTCTTGCGGGCGGCGATTCCGCGCGCGCCAATGCTTTCAAAATTTTCTCCAGGGGGGACAAATGACAAGGGGTACACCGCTGATTCAGGAAATCAAGGCTTTCCTCATTGAAACGCTGGATCTGGAAGACGTCGCGCCTGCCGACATCGACGATGACGCGCCGCTGTTTGGCGACGGGCTGGGTCTGGATTCCATTGATTCGCTGGAACTGGGCGTCGGTCTGCAAAAACGCTATGGCCTGAAAATTTCGGCGGAATCGGAAGAAACGCGCCAGATTTTCGCCTCCGCGCGCGCCCTCGCCGACTATATCGCCGCCCACAGAACGCAATGAATGCCCCCCAGATCGCAGGAAAAAACAACATGGACAGAGAAACGACATATGCCCTGATCGTCAAATTGCTGACTGATCTGTTCGACATCCCGCCGGAAAAAATCACCCCAGAAGCGGATTTGTATCGTGACCTCGACATCGACAGCATTGACGCCGTCGACCTGGCCGTCGAGTTCAAGAAACGCACGGGACGACAGCTTTCCCCGGATGAATTCAAGGAAATCCGCAACGTGGGCGACATCGTCAACGTGTTTTGCGCGCCGCCGCAGGAAAGTTGATGCCGAGCTGGTTTGCCTTTGTCCTGGGATTGTCGTTGCCGCCGCTTTTCTGGCTCTGCCGCCTGCAAGACTGGCCATTCTGGTGGTGCGGCGTCCTGCTGCTGCCGTTGGCGTGGCCTGCGCGCCACAGCCCGAAAGCGCGTCAGAACTTCTCCCTTCTTTCCCTGCTGCCGCGTCCGCTCAAGTTTCTGCCGGGCTGCTTCATCGCTCTTTTGGGTCTGGCGGCAATTTTCTGGCGCAGCAGTCTTTCCCTCCAGTTCTATCCGGTGCTGGTCAATCTGATGTTTCTTGTCTTTTTCGCGGCCAGCCTCACGCAGGAACAAAGCCTGATTGAGCGTTTGGCGCGGCGCCTTGAACCCGATCTGCCAGAATCCGGCAAACGCTATACGCGCAGGGTGACGGAGGCCTGGTGCCTGTTCTTCATTGGCAATGGCGGACTTTCGCTGTGGAGCATTGGCGCCGGGGAAAAAATCTGGGCGCTGTACAACGGGCTGATCGCCTATCTGCTGATGGGGCTGATGTTTGTCGGCGAATGGCTGATTCGCCGCCGCATGAAAAGCCGCGCGCGGACAGAACCGGACGCTTCCCATGCCTGATGCCCTCACGCGCCACTGGCGTTTGCCGGGGTTCATGGCGAAGAACCCCGACGCTCCCGTCGCCTACCGCGCCGGAACCGCCATCACGTTCGCGACGTTCGTCCGTGACGCGACGGCGGCGCGGCAGGCGCTGTCCCGATTGGGACAGCGCCGGATCGCGCTCTTCGAGCCGGATATCTACGCTTTTTCCGTCTGGCTCATGGCGGCCTGGTCGCTTGGCGTCCACGTCATTCTGCCGGGCGACGATCTGGCAACGACACGCGAGGCGCTGGATTTTCCCTGGGTGGGACAAACGCCCGATGCCGCCTTGCGCAACTGGCGGAGCGGCGGGCGCGCATCTCCCGATACCCGCGATTTCGGCGCACCCGCCCTTTTTCTGTCCACTTCCGGCTCCACGGGCGCGCCCTGCCTGATCGAGAAAACCCTGCGCCAGCTGCGCCGCGAGATCGAGGCGCTGAACGCCACGTTTGGCGGTCATCTCGCGACGGGGAAGGACATCCGTTTCGTCCGCAGCGTGCCGCACCAGCATATGTACGGCCTGCCGTTTGCCGTACTCTGGCCGCTGACCTTCGGTTACCCCATCGTGGGGGAACGGCTGCAATATCCTGATGACATCTGGCGCTTGCCCGCGGCAGGCTACGTTTTGGTCAGCGCGCCGACATTCTTGCGGCATCTGTCGCCGTCCGCCGACGCAGACGCTCCCGATCGCGCCGACATTTGCTGGCAACTGGCGACTTCAGCGGGCAGCCCCCTGCCCCCCGGAGCGCAGGCGCGTTGCCGACGCCTGCTGAACGCGCCGCTGTTTGAAATCTACGGCAGCACAGAAACCGGCGCCGCGGCGCATCGCCAGGACGAGCGTCTGCCGTGGCAGCCCTTGTCCGGCGTGCGTTTGAGCGTGGACGCGGATACCTCCCGCCTGCGGATTCATTCGCCCTTTCTGGCGGCGGCGCTGGAGAAAACCGGGTTTCTTTCCAACGATCTGGCGCGCATCGACGCGCGCGGTCTGGAATTGCTCGGACGAGCGGATCGCGTCATCAAAATCGGCGAAAAAAGAATCTCGCTCGGACAGGTCGAGACCGCGTTAATGGCGCTGCCCGATGTCGAGCGCGCGGTCGTCCTCCCCCGCCGCGGCGCGCGCGAAACGCTGGGCGCGGTCGTCATCCTGACGCCGGACGGCAGAACGCGCAGGGAAAATCTGGGCAAGGCGCGCTTCGACCGTTTCCTGCGCGGCGCGCTGCGCGACCGGGTCGAAGCCATTGCCCTGCCGCGCCGCTGGCGTTATGTGACAGACCTGCCGACCAACGACATGGGCAAAACCACGCGACGCGACCTCGAAGGCCTGTTCGCGCCCACGTTGCCACGCGCGCAATGCCTGCGGCAAGACCAGAATGAAGATGGTCACCAAGCGCTTCTGCAGCTTTACCTCGATACGGATCTCGTCTGGTTCGACGGCCACTTCCCCGAATTACCCGTGTTGCCCGGCGTAACGCAGATCGACTGGGCTGTGCACTTTGCCCGTCTCCACTTCGGCGTCGATCTCCCGGTCAGCCGCATGATCGGCCTCAAATTCCAGCGCCTGATCCGTCCCGGCGACACGCCCCGCCTCGCCCTGACCTGGCGTCCCGGCAAACGGGAACTCGAATTCGCCTACACGCTGGACGAAACGCGCTGCTCGCGAGGAACACTGGTTTCAGGCAAGGGCTGAACACGTCCCCGTGATTCAATTGGCATGAATACATCCGCAACCGGCATGAACATCGTCGCCCTCATCCCCGTCTTCAACCACGGCGACTGCGTGGGCGCCGTTGTCCGCGCCTTGCGTCAGCAAGGGTTGCCGGTCATTCTGATCGATGACGGCAGCAACGCGCCCACCGCGCAAACGCTGGCGGCGCTGGCCGCGGAAACGGCGGACGTGACCCTTTTGCGCCACCCGGAAAACCGCGGCAAGGGCGCGGCGGTATCCACCGGACTCGAATACGCCGCGCGGCAATTGCAGGCCAGCCACGCCGCGCAGATCGACGCCGACGGGCAGCATGATCTGGCGGCCATCCCCGATTTTCTGAATGCCGCCGCCGCCCGACCGGAGGCCGTCATCTCCGGCTGCCCGCGTTATGACAAAAGCGTCCCCAGGGGGCGACTGTACGGGCGTTATCTCACGCACCTCTGGGTGTGGATCAATACCCTGTCGTTCGATATTGCCGATTCCATGTGCGGCTTTCGCGTCTATCCGCTGGCGACCGTCACCCCGCTCTTGCCCGCGCTGGCACACGCCAGGCGCATGGATTTCGATACGGAAATCCTGGTGCGCCTGCACTGGGCGAACGTGCCCATCGTCAATCTGCCGGTTGCGGTGCATTATCCGGCAGGCGGCCTGTCGCACTTTCATCCCTGGCGCGACAACCTGCGCATTTCCGCCATGCATGCCCGTCTTTTTTTCGGCATGTTGCGGCGCATGCCGCGTTTGTTGCGTCGACGGCTGGGGAAATAAACATGCATTGGGCAAAAATCGGCGAAGCCAGCTTCGTTGGCGGAATGCGTTTTTTGTTCTGGGTGTACCGGCACCTGGGCGCATGGCCATTTCGGGTGCTTCTTTTTTTCGTCATTTCCTGGTTCTTCGTCACGCGCGCGCTGGCGCGGCGCGCCTCGCGGGAATATCTACGCCGCCTTTACGCCAGCAGCAAAAAGACAACGCCCGCACCAACGCTTTACAACAGTTTTCGCCACTTTTTGAGTTTCGGCGAAACCTTGCTGCAAAAAATGCTCGCCCATGGCAATCATCTGCAAACATTGCCCTATCAGGCGGAAGGCGCGACGCCGATCCTGAACCTGCTGGAAGAGAAACGCGGCGCGCTGCTGATTACAGCGCACCTGGGCAACCTTGAACTGTGCCGACATCTAACGCGGAAACGAAAACAGATGAAACTTTCCGTGCTGGTGCATACGCGCCACGCCGAACGCTTCAACCAGATGCTGCGCGCCCTGAACCCGGAAGCGGAACACAATGTCGAACTCATGCAGGTAGACAGCATGGATTTCACGACGGCCATGCTGCTCTCGGAACGCATCAATGCGGGAGGCTTCGTCGTCATCGCGGGAGATCGGATTCCCGTCAATCCCCACGCCGCCAGCAACGCCACGCTCGCGCTGCCTTTTCTGGGCGCGCCCGCGCGTTTTCCCGTCGGCCCCTACGTGCTCGCCGCCGCGCTGGGCTGCCCGGCATTCACCCTTTTTGGCGTCCAGGGCGCCAACGGGTTTTCCATCATCATCCGTCCTCTGGCCGAACGCGTCATCCTGCCGCGCCGCAATCGCCAGGAAGCCGTCCTGCCCTACGCGCAACGCTACGTCGCCGCCTTGACCGAAGAATGCCAGAAAAATCCCCTGCAATGGTTCAACTTTTTCCCGTTCTGGCAATGAGAAATGGCGAACGACAAGGAATCGACCGTTCGCCGCGCTATAATTCCGGCAATATTCGTCCGGAAGTTGATCGAGGAAGGCAAGGCGTATTTCCTCTCCTGCCCGCGCCGCTTCGGGAAAAGCCGCTTTCTCAATGCGCGTTGGCGAAATTGTTCGCGGGCAATGAGCCGCCGTTCCGGCGCGGCGGCATGGACAAGCCGGAACGGGCACTTGCGCGCCGCGCGGCGATTTGCGCGGCTCCTGGCGGACAGGCTTTCAAACCCAGGGGCGGTTTCAGGACGCGCGCCATCGGCATCGACGTATCCCAACCGGCAAATGATCTTCTTTTCGGAAACGCAGAGTCAAAAATGAGAACCCCCAAAAGCGCATGGCAAAAAAGCGTGGAATTGCGCATTCCCTTCCACGATCTCGACCCAATGGAAATCTGCTGGCATGGACATTATGTGCGCTATTTCGAGCTGGCGCGCATGGCGCTGTTGCAGTCCATCGGTTACGATTATCCGCAGATGCGGGAATCCGGTTATGCCTGGCCAGTCATCGAGGTGTTCGTCCGCTACGCCCAACCGCTTGGATACCAGCAGAAAATCGAGGTCAAGGCGTTTTTGACGGAATGGGAAAACCGGCTCAAGGTCAATTACCTGATTCTCGATTGCGCCACGGGAAATCGCCTCACGCGCGGCCATACCGTGCAGATCGCGGTCGATATGCGAACGCGGACGATGTGCTGGCAAAGTCCCGCCATCCTCTTTGAAAAACTGGGAATCCAATGAATACCGGTCGCGGCGTCCGCATCGTCTTTCCGGCGATTTTTTTCCTCATCGCCCTTTCCTTCTATCCGTCATATGCCGAAGAAAATCTGTTGCGGGTAGTCGAAAAGCAATTGACGCGCTCCCCGGTAGTTCGCGGAGAATTCCAGCAAACCCGCAAACTTGCCCGGATCAGGAAACCGCTGATTTCCCATGGCCGTTTTCTCGTTGCCGAAAATCACGGCGTTCTGTGGGAAAACATCCGTCCCTTCGCGCAAGTCACGCGCCTGACCCCGAATGAAATCGTCCAGAGTGACGGCAAGGAAACACTGATGAAACTCGACGCGAACAAGGAGCCTGTGGTCAAAATCATCAATGGCATTCTGTTTTCGGCGCTTTCCGGCAATGTGGCGGCATTGGCGCAAATCTTCGACTACAGCGGCGCAATGGAGGACGGAAAGTGGCGGCTGGAATTCACCCCGAAAGAAAAAAACCTTGCCCGCCTGATTGGCGTCTTGCGTCTGACTGGCGGACGAGACCTTGCCAGCGTGGAAATGGAAAGCACCGCGGGCGATGTCACGCGCATTGAATTCAAGGCGCAAACACACGCGCGGGAGCTTTCCGCGGAAGAGCGAAAACGCTTCGAATGAAATCCGCGGCAGGCAATCTCGGAAAGGCGGAACGCGCATGGCGGCACATCCCGCAACACAGAGGCGCATCAAACCATGATGGATGAGGCGCGCGGCCATCGCCTGCTGGCTTGCCTCTGGCTCGCCCTGCTCCTTTTCGCCGCGCTGTTCCTGTTTTTCCAGCGATCAGTCCTGGTCAGTCGCGTGGATACCGATCTGCTTGCCCTGTTGCCCAGGGACGAGCGCCGTCCGGCGCTGGAAAAGGCGCTGAAGGCATTCTCCGCCCAAGGCGACCGGCAACTGGCGCTGCTGGTCGCCGCAGAAGACGCGGACAGCGCCCGACAGGCGGCGCGGACGCTGCGCGCGGCGCTGGCGGATTCCGGCCTGCTGGAACAGAATGGCGTCACGGCTGGCGACGCGTTTTCTCCGGCTGATTTTTATCTGCCGTATCGACAAGGATTGATGAGCGCCGCCGACCGGACGTGGCTGCTTGCCGCCAGCGCGGAGGAAGCGCAAAAGCGCGCCCTCGCGCTGGCTTACGCGCCTTTCGCGGCGAGCAGCGTCCCCTGGCTCGCCGATCCGTTCGGTTTTTTCGGCGACTGGCTGCAAAGTCTGGGCGAAGCAACGCCATTCAGGCCATCTGGCGGCGAATTGATGCTCGAACGCGACGGACGCGCTTACGCGGCGCTCCTTTATACGCTGCCGGGCAGCGCCTTTGACGCGACATTGCAGGAAACACTGACCAAGCGTCTCGACGCCGCGCGAACAATCTTGCGCCAGACATCGCCGCAGGCACAAATCATACGTGCGGGCGTGGTGTTGCACGCGGCGGCGGCAACGCGGCAGGCGCAAGACGAAATGCGCCTGATCGGGCTGGGGTCGCTGCTGGGCGCACTCTTTTTAATCAGTTTCGTCTTTCAGAGCGCGCGCGCTTTGCGGCTCATCGCGCTATCGCTCATTTCCGGCGCGCTCATTGCGCTGACCGCCGCCTTCCTGCTGTTCGAGCGGGTGCACCTCATCACGCTGGTCTTCGGCGCGAGCCTGATCGGCGTGGCCGTCGATTACGCCATTCTGGTTTTCGCGCAGCATCTGGGCAGCGCGGAATCAGGCCGGGAACGCTTCCGGCGCTTGCTGCCGACCTTGGGCATGGCGCTCCTGACGCCCGCGCTCGCCTATCTGTCGCTGACGCTCACGCCCTTCCCCGGGCTGAAGCAAATGGCGATTTTTGCCGTCTGCGGCATTTTTGGCGCCTGGATGAGCGTCGTCTGTTTTTATCCGTACTTGTTGCCGCAAACCCTGCCGTTGCCCAGAAATACCCGCTGGATGACCCGGCTGCTCGACCATTGGCCGCGCTGGCGGGGCGGACGCTGGTGGGGGATTGCGTTCGTTCTTGCCATCTTCATTTGCGGCGGACTTGCGCGCCTGCGGACGAATGACGACATCCGCAGCCTGTTCAGCGGCACCCCCGACCTGATGGCGGAACAGCGTCAGGCAAGCGAAATCATGCAGCTTCCCAGCCCCGCGCAGATGTTTCTGTTGAATGCCGCAAGCGCGGAAGATCTGCTGCAACAAGAAGAACGACTGATCGATCGGCTGCGTCCCTTGATGGCGGAAGGTAAAATCAGCGGCTTTGAGGCGACCAGCCGCTGGTTGCCTTCGCAGGCGCGGCAGGAGGAAAACCGCGCCTGGCAAAAAAAGTTGGCGGCCAGCCGCGCGGCGCTGACCAGGGAACTTGAGCTTCCCGAAACCTGGATGGAAGAGGCAAAATCGCCTCTGTTGACGCCGGAAATCTGGCTGGACAGCCCCTTCTTTCGGCGGCACGCGCAAGCCCTATGGCTGGGCGAGACGGAACCCGGAAAATACGCCAGCATAGTGCTGCCGAAGGGAATGCAGGGGAAAGAAGCGGCGGCGGCACTCTCCCAACTCGCGGATGCGGGCATCGACTGGATAGACCAGGCCAACGATATTTCCGGCCTGATGCAACGCTACCGACATTTGCTGCTGCAAACCCTGTTCGCCGCCTGCCTGCTGTTGCCTTTGCTGCTGTATCCCTTTTTCCGCCGCGATGTCTGGCGTCTGCTCGTTCCGGTGCTGCTGGCGGGATTGGCGACGCTTGCCGTCATGGGCTATCTGGACATTCCCGTGCAGATGTTGAGCCTGCTCGCCTTGCTGCTCACCCTGGGCATGGGCGTCGATTACGCCATTTTTCTCGCCGCCCGCCAAAGCCACGCCCACACGCTTCTGGCGACGACGCTGGCCGCCAGCCTCACCCTGCTCTCCTTCGGCCTGCTGGCTTTTTCCGCCACGCCGGCGCTGCGCGCGCTGGGCGTGACGACAACGCTAGGCGTGACGCTTTCCTGGCTCTTCACGCCGGTTTTTCGGACAACGCGCCGCTGAAATCAAAGCGTCTTGTTCCATTTTCATGCATGAAGAACGCCGTCTCCTCTCGTCTCTCCCCGCCCGCTTGCTTCACAGCAGACGCACTTCGCGTTGCGGGAAGGGAATTTCTATGCCTTCCGCACGGAAGCGCCGCCAGAGTTCCAGGTTGATTTGCGAACGCAGCACGCCCGTTCCATTTTCCGGATCGGCAATCCAGAATCCGAGTTCCAGGTCGATGCCGCTGTCCGCGAAGCGGACGATCATGGCGCGCGGTTCAGGATCAGCCAGTACGCGCGGATGCTCCCGGGCAATACTTTCGAGCAGCGACAGCGCCTTTTCCAGATCGCTGCTGTAAGCAACGGAAACGCCCGTCACAACCCGCGTCCGAGAATCGGAAAAAGTCTGGTTCTGCACGATATTGGCGACCAGGACTTCATTGGGAACGATGAATTCCAGCCCCACCAGATTGCGCAGCACGGTGTAGCGCGTGGTAATTTGCGTAACGATGCCGCCCGTCTGGTCGTCAATCTGGACAATGTTGCCCAGACGAATGGAGCGATCAAGCAAGATGATGAAGCCGGAAACATAATTACTGGCAATTTTCTGCAGCCCTATGCCCAACCCCACGCCCAGCGCGCCGGTAAATACCGAGAGCGCGGTGATGTCCAGTCCAATCAGGGAAAAGCTCAAGAGCACGGCAAAAAACACGAACAGCGCCTTGCTCATGCGCGTCAGCACAATGCGCAGGGAAACGTCGATTTCCGTCGCCCGCATCAGACGAACTTCCAGCAGACTGGCAATCCAGAGCGAAAACAACAGCGCCAGAACGACAACCACCAGGCCATTGAGGATCATCCACAGATTGATCTGCTGCGCGCCAATGGAAAAACCCACCATTTCCAGCGCATGAATGACTTCCGGGGCAATGCCGGAAAGAAACAGCGCCAGCCACACCCAAACCAGAATGGAAAACATCCGGCTGATGCTCCCCTGCCAGTGCGCGCGCGGAAAACTGCGCTGCAGCATATGGCGCAGGGCGCGCACCACGGCGAGCGACAATAACAATGGAATGCAGAGCGTGAAAAGATGCGCCGGAAAGCGATTTTGCAGAAAACCCTTGGCAACGCTCAACAGCAGGATGGCAAGGAGCGGAAAGGTTTGCTCCTCCAGCGCCTGCAACAGCCCCATGTGATCCTGCGCGTGAGCAAGGCGTTGGCGCAGGCAGCGCGCAAGGCGCCACGCGACGCCCAGACAAACCAAGATCGCCAGCACCTGCCAGTAGAAGTCCGGGTTCGAGAAGTCCGCGATGTTTTGCAGGAGGCGGGCAAAATGCGCGCCGACGGCGGCGTCCCCGGCATTGAGTGTTGTGCTGGTATCCATGATTTCATGCGCAGAAAAAGAGGAGCTGGAGACGCATTGTAGAGGAAAAGCAGGATGTCCAAACGGAAAACATTCATTCCACTGGAATTTCAGCGCGGCAAGCAGACCGCCGTCGCCCTCGCTGATTTCCGGATTTTGCGCGCTTGTTCCGAGGCCACATTCAAATTTCACGAAACGCTTGCAAAGCGCCGGGTATTTTTATAGACTTGCGAAGCTTTTAACGAAAGGAGCTGTTATGGATATTTCGACCCTTGGTCTTGTTGATCTGAAGTCGTTGTTGCGTGAAATCCCCAGAGAAATCAAACGCCGTGAAGCGGCTGAACGCTCAAAGGTTCGCCGCGAATTGGAAGCGCTGGCGCAAGCGCGCGGTTTCTCCCTGAGTGACATTCTGTCTGAAGCCCCCCGCCGCGGCGGCGTGGTGGAAATCAAATATCGCCACCCTCAGAATGCCAATGATGTATGGTCTGGCCGTGGCCGCAAACCCAAATGGGTTGAAGCCTGGTTGGCAAATGGCGGCACGCTGGCGCAGATCAAGGTGTAATCAAATCGTTCCCTGATTTAATGCGCTGGTTTGATGAGAATTCTTCTTTGTAATGATGATGGTTATTTCGCTCCAGGCATTGCGTGTTTGGCGGAATCATTGCATGGCATAGGAGAAATCGTCGTGGTGGCGCCGGAGCGGGATCGTTCCGGCGCCAGCAATTCCCTGACGCTGGATCGTCCGCTTTCCCTGCGTCAGGCGCACAATGGGTTTTATTTCGTCAACGGCACACCCACAGATTGTGTGCATCTGGCGGTAACCGGCATGTTGGAGCGATTGCCGGACATGGTGATCTCCGGCATCAATCACGGCGCCAACATGGGCGACGACACGCTTTATTCCGGTACGGTCGCTGCCGCGACCGAAGGTTATTTGCTGGGAATTCCCTCTCTGGCCATTTCCGTCGCCAGCAAGGAAGCCGTTCATTTTTCAACGGCAGGCCGGATTGCGCGGCAATTGGCGGAACATTTCATTGACGCGCCAATTCCAGAACCGGTGCTGTTGAACGTCAATGTGCCGGATATTCCTTACGCGCAACTGGCGGGGACGCTCGTCACTCGCCTGGGGAAACGCCACAAGGCGGAGCCGGTAATCCGGATGACTTCGCCGCGCAATGAAAGCATGTATTGGGTAGGCGCGGCGGGCGCGGCGCAGGATGCGGGCGAAGGCACGGATTTTCACGCGGTGGCCACGAATTTTGTCTCCGTCACGCCCCTGCAGATCGATCTCACCCATCAACAACAACTTGCCCGCATTCGCGCCTGGCTGGCATGAACTCGTCTTCATCGCTTGCGGGCATTGGCATGACTTCCCGGCGAACGCGCGCGCGCATGGTGGAACGTCTGCGCGCGCAGGGCATCAAGAACGAGCCGGTGTTGGCGGCAATGGCGACCATTCCGCGCCACATTTTCGTGGAAGAAGCCCTTGCTTCGCGCGCCTATGAAGATACGGCCTTGCCGCTGGGGGTTTCCGGCCAGACCATTTCCCAACCCTATATCGTGGCGCGTATGCTTGAAATCCTCTGCGAAAGCCAAAAGGACAGCGGTGGGAAAGTGCTGGAAATCGGTGCGGGTTGCGGTTATCAGACAGCGTTGCTGGAATATTTGGGGTACGATGTATACGCGGTGGAGCGCAATAAGTCGCTGCTGCGCCGGGCGCGGAAGAATCTGGCGCAAATGCCGAGAAACAGGGCGCGTCTCAGACACGCCGACGGCAACCAAGGATGGCCGGAAGCCGCGCCGTTCGACGGCATCATCGCCGCCGCCGCCGCGCTCGCCGTGCCGCAGGAATTGTTGCGTCAATTGGTAATGGATGGTGTTTTGCTCTTGCCAGTCGGAGGGAGCGAACAGTATCTTTACCGGATTCAGAAAACGTCGCAGGGATTCAGTGAAACCCGGCTGGAATCTGTTCGTTTTGTTCCTTTATTGACAGGTGTCGAATGAAAATCTCCTCTGTATTTGTTCCGTTTGCGCTGGCGCTTTCGTTGCTCGCGGGCTGCGTCAGCCCCACGCCCGCGCCGGTCGTCGACCATTCAACCATCGGACGTTCCATGCCGCAGGCGACAAGCCCCGGCTATCACACAGTCATAAAAGGGGAAACCCTCTATGGCATCGCGCTGGAAAATGGGCAGGATTACCGTGACATCGCGGCTTGGAACTACATCACCGACCCCTACATCATCAGCATTGGTCAGGTTTTGCGTGTGCAGCCGCCGGAAGGCACCGCCGCCACGACCGCGCCGGTAATCGCGGACGCAAGCGTCGAGCAACGCCCCCTGGAAGGCACATCGCCGCCGCCGGTCGCCAATACCGACACCTTCAAGCGCGAACCGCGCGTCAACAAGGAACCGTATTCGGACGCGCTCTACGCCAACATGCAAAAACCCGCGACGACAACGGCGGCTGGCGCGACAACGAAAACGCCTGCCGCGCCGATCGCTTCCGCGACGCCCGCGTCCGGCGTTTGGGCATGGCCGGCCAATGGCAAGGTAGTAAGCGCCTACAGCGCGGAAAGCAAGGGAATCGATATTGCGGGCAAGGCGGGCGATCCGGTGCTGGCGGCCTCAGACGGCAAGGTGGTATATACCGGCAGTGGTCTGCGGGGCTATGGCAACCTCGTCATCATCAAGCACAGCGGGAATTTTCTTACCGCCTATGCGCACAATCGAAAAATTCTGGTCAAGGAACAGCAGGAAGTAAAGCGAAACCAGAAAATTGCCGAAATGGGCCAGACGGACAGCACCACCGTCAAGCTGCATTTTGAAGTGCGCCGCCAGGGAGACCCGGTCGATCCGCTCAATTATTTGCCGAAGAAATGAATGATCCAGACAACTTTCTGGAAAACGACGCCGATGGCGGCGAGGAAAGCCTGTTGTCGCAACTGCCGCTGGACGTGGAAGACGAAGCGGAAGGAAAGATAGGCACAACCGATAAAAAAATCACCCCTGGCGCGGATGAGGAAACGGCGGATCTGTTCGAGGATGTGACACGCCTTTATCTCAGCCAGATTAGCGACAAGCCGCTGCTGAGTTCGGAAGAAGAACTGGCAATCACCCGCAAGATGCGCGCCGGCGATTTCGCGGCGCGACAGAAAATGATTGAGTACAATCTGCGTCTGGTGGTCAGTATCGCTAAACACTACCTGAACCGGGGCATTCCCCTGCTGGATCTGGTGGAAGAAGGCAATCTGGGACTGATTCACGCGCTGGAAAAATTTGATCCGGAACGCGGTTTCCGTTTTTCCACCTATGCGACCTGGTGGATACGGCAATCCATTGAGCGCGGCATCATGAATCAGGCGCGCACCATACGGCTGCCAGTGCATGTGGTGAAGGAAATCAACATGGTGTTGCGCGCCATGCGCTACCTGGAACCGGAAGCCTCGCGTGAACGCACCATTGAGCAGGTGGCGCACCTTCTGGAAAAATCGCCTGCCGCCATCCGGCGCATTCTTTATCTGAATGAGCGCATCGCCTCACTGGACGCGCCGCTGGAAATCGACCCCCTGCATTCCGTGGTCGATTTCATTGCCGACGAAAGCGGCGTCAACCCGGAGGCGGTTTTGCAAAGTACGGAAACCAGCCGTCTCGTTCAGGAATGGCTGGGACAATTGACCGAACGCCAACTGCAAATCATTGAGCGGCGCTACGGGCTGAATAATCACGAAGTCGCCTCCCTGGATCGCATTGCCGCCGACCTTGGCCTCACCCATGAACGAGTGCGCCAGATTCAGACGGAAAGCCTCGAACACCTGCGCGGTCTCCTGAAGCGCGGCGGCATCACCCAGGAAAACCTGCTGTAGCCGGGCGGCGTAAATTGACGCGCCCCGCCCTGCCCCATTCTTTACACTTGCGCTGGGCGCGCCTGAATATTCGCCCGCAAGCCCCGATGCCGCCAGCGTTCTGTTGCCGCCGATCGCCCGCCGCGCTCCTGTCGTTTATACTCCGCCTCCTGTCATCCGCACCGCTTGACTCTTGAAACATTTGACCGCTGACCTCTGAAAAAATGGTTTCCGTCGTACATTCCGTCGCCGCACAAGGAGATGACCCGAATTCCCTGCGTCTGCTCGCGGATGATCTGAACGCGCGTGAATCCGGGCGTCTGGCGGCAGCGCTGGACTTTGCCCGCGAAATTTACGCCGATGCGAATCTGGGCAGCGGCGAAGGCGTTTGGCCCCACGCGATGGGGATTGCATTCATCATCGCGGGCTTGAAGCTGGACGCCGATTCGCGCATTGCCGCCTTGCTCTTTGCCGTTCCCGCCCACGACGAAGAAGCCGCCAAATCGCTGGATGAGCGTTTCGGCGCGGATGTCGCCCGCCTCGTACGCGGCATGTCCAGCCTGAACCGTCTGCGTCCCATCGCCCGCAGCTTTGTCGCCGCTGATAAAACCGGCAGCAAGAACGCGCAGGAAACCCGCGCCCAGGTCGAAATCCTCCGCAAGATGCTGCTGGCCATGGTCGAGGATATTCGCGTGGTGCTGCTGCGCCTGGCTTCGCGCACTCAGACGCTGCGTTACTACGCGGCGCATCCGGGCGAACTGCGCGCCGTGATCGCGCGCGAGACGCTGGAACTCTATTCCCCGCTCGCCAATCGTCTGGGGGTCTGGGAACTCAAGTGGGAACTGGAAGACATGTCCTTTCGCTTCCTCCACCCCGACACGTACCGAAAAATCGCCAAAATGCTCGATGAAACCCGCCTGGAGCGTGAGCAGTTCATTGCCGCAGCCATTGAGCAGGTAAAGCGCGAACTGGCCGATCTGGGCATCACGGCGGAAGTCTACGGACGCCCCAAGCACATTTACAGCATCTGGAACAAGATGCGGAAAAAGAATCTGGAATTTACCGATGTATATGACATTCGCGCCTTGCGCGTCATCGTCGACAACATCAAGGATTGCTATACCGCGCTGGGTATTGTGCACAACCTGTGGATGCCCATCCCCAAGGAATTCGACGACTACATCTCCAATCCCAAGAGCAACGACTACCGCTCGCTGCACACCGCCGTGCATTGTCCGGACGGTCGTTCGCTGGAAGTGCAGATTCGCACATGGGAGATGCACCGCCACGCCGAGCTGGGCATCGCCGCGCATTGGCGGTACAAGGAAGGCAAACAACAGGGCGCGGGGGACGGCTATGACGCGAAAATCGCCTGGCTGCGCCAGTTGCTCACCTGGAAGGAAGAAGTGGCTGATAGCTCCGACTGGGTGCGTCACTACAAGGAAGCCGCGCTGGATGAGACCATTTACGTCCTCACGCCGCAGGGTCGTGTCGTCGACCTGCCGCGCGGCGCAACGCCGCTGGATTTTGCCTATCGCGTACATTCCGACCTGGGACATCGCTGCCGGGGCGCAAAAATAGATGGCGCGTTGTCGCCGCTGAATACCCCCCTGAAAACCGGGCAACGCATAGAAATCGTCACGGCCAAACAGGGCGGCCCGTCCCGCGACTGGTTGAACGTCGCCGCCAACTACCTGCATACCAAAGGCGCACGGACAAAAGTGCGGCAATGGTTTGCCACGCGGGCGCTGGAAGAAACCCTGAGCGAGGGCAAGGCGCTGATCGCCCGCGAATTGCAGCGCCTGGGGCAAGGCGGTGCCAATGTCGAAGAAATCGCCAAGCGTCTGGGGTTCGCCAAGGCGGAGGATATCTTTGTCGCCGCCGCCCGCAACGAACTCAACTTGCGCCAGTTTCAGGCCAGCGCGCGCGGCGAATCCCCTGTCGACTCCACGCAAGAAATGGCGGTGGCCGTGCGCCGCCCGACGGAAAACCCCAAAGGCATCCTGATCGTCGGCGTAGACCGCCTGCTCACCCAGCTTGCCCGCTGCTGCAAACCCACGCCGCCGGACGCCATCGAAGGATTCGTCACGCGCGGCAAGGGGGTTTCCATTCATCGCGTCGATTGCCCCAACTTTCAACATCTGGCCGCATTGCATCCCGAACGCGTCATCGAAACGGAATGGGGCAACGCAGAGACGGATGGTCTGTTTGCCGCCGACATCATCGTGGACGCGCATGACCGCCAAGGACTGCTGCGCGACATTTCCGAAATCTTCGCCAAGGGCAAGATCAACGTCACCGGCGTCAACACCCAGTCCAGACAAGGCAAGGCGCGCATGGCCTTCACGGTGGAAGTCAAAAACCTCGCGCAACTGCAACACACCCTGGACACGATCCATATGGTCAAGGGCGTCGTCGCGGCACGGCGCAGATGACGGGCAAGCGCCGCAATTTCAATTACAGCCGGAACAGCAGACGGCAGGACAAGAGGCTCTTTTCTTCGCGCTCATCTCATCCCCGCGTGGATTGCAAAAGCGCCCTGTTGGTCTATCATATAAAGGACACTTGAACTTCTTTTCTGGATTCGCATCATGGACATCGCACATATCGGTCTGCAAACGCCAGCGGACAATGGTCTTCTTCCCGGTGCAGGGCAAAGCAACGCGCTCGCGGATAGAGGCAACCCGAACGCGGAGAATGCCAGCCCCCTGATTCCGGCGAGTACGCGCGTAAGCATCAGCGCGGAAGCGCAAACCCGTCTGGCGGCAGAGCAAGGCGCAGCGGCAGGCATACAACAGAACGTGGCGCAAAATCAGGAAACCACGACCGCGAGCCTTGGCGTCGCGCCACCCGTCACACCTGCCGCCACGCTTGCCGACGCGCCTTCGACGGCAGCCAGTCAGGGCGTGGCGCAGGCGACGGCATCTGTTGCGCCCGTCGCGCCAGAAGCTGGCAACGGCAATGCCCCTGCCCTCGCGGTGAATGCGCCCGAAACGCCGGAAACAAGCAATGCGCTCCGGCAGGAAGTCGAACGCCAAACGCAACAGGAAGACATTCGCCGGGACGATACGGCGGCTTCCCGCCAAGACGCCGGTCCGGCGCTGACGCAAGGCGCAGGCACGACACGCAGCGCGCTTGCCGCCTGATTTCCATCATCCCCGCACGAGACTTTCCAGCAATCCGCCGCGGCTTTCATCGAGAAAGCGCGGCGGATTTTTCATGCGCTTGCCGCTCGCCAAAAGCGCGCCTGCGGAAACGACGGCAGGCAATCTTCATGAACCGGCATTCCGGCCAGGGCAATCGCATGAATGCCATATGCAATGGAAGTGACC
>JAITJU010000044.1 GCA_031278735.1 Zoogloeaceae bacterium | reverse complement strand
CGGCTGATCCAATTGTTCAACGCATTGCCGATCAGCATGACAACTGCTCCGGCAATCGCGCTGCCCGCGCCGATGACGGACATCCACACTTCAGGTGACGACATGGAAATGACCCCTCTCTTGCTGTTGAACATCATATTCTGCACCCTTGGCGGCTGTTTTGTCGGTTGGGTGTTGAACCTTTTCGTGAATTTTCTGTTCAAGCTGCCGCCGTTCGATTTTCTCAGAGAAGACGAAACGAAACGCGCGAAGGCCGGAAGGCGTTACGAATTGCCGGAGGTGGGGGGGTGAGCGCCTCAAATATCCAGTTGCAGCGTGTCGCCAAAGCGGGGATGCACCTTGTCCACAAGGCTTTTGAATTCCTCCGGGGAATTGGAGAGCTTCAAAAGCGTGACAATGGAGGCCAAGTGTTCGCGCAGTTTCGGGTGCCCAATGTTGCTTGTCAGCCATTGGTGCAGCTTGCCGCGCTTCTCCGCCTTGCTCGCGCTCTTCTTCAATTCCGGCAGCAACTCCGGCGCAAGGCGTTTGTAGATCACGTCATTGGTGATGTTGCCGAAAAATTGCGGACGCCATTGCGGTTTGCTTTCCGGGGGGAAGGGGTAGTCGTAGAGCCGAAAAAGATGCTCGTAGTATTCGGAAGGGAAGGTTTTCATCCAGGGCTGCAATTCCTTGGCAACGAATTTTTCGAGAATTTGCGCCAGCGCGTCCCGCGCCCGGTCTTTTTGGTAGCCGGTCGCTTCATCCACCAGTGCGATGATGCCTACCCGCGCAAACCCACGCATCAGGATGTCGCACTGTTTGGCAATAATCTGCTTTCTTTGTGTATCCAGCATTCCAAGGTCGCGGGCTTCCAGCATGGCTTCGCAAATTTCTGGCAAGGTTTCCGCCTTGTACCCATTGATCGTCTGGCTTCCAAACTGGAACTTCATGGGTCGGAAGTGGTCCGGCATCCTGCCCTTATAAATCAATGGATTAAGGGATTTTGTGTTCAAAAACCGGTCCATCCTGGAGCCGGGTTTTTGACCGCTGGACGATTCTTCATCCACCAGGCGCAGAGCTTCCTGCATTCCGCGCCCGGACAAAACTCGTTCTCCATTTTCGGTGATATAGCACGGTATTTCGAGGTCTCCTATTTTCAGCAACCCGGTATGTGTCGCCTTCGGCAGCTTGGCGCGTTCCTTCCTTGCCTCCGCCATCTTCTGCGCGTGCGCCTTGCGCTCTTCCGGCGTCATGCTGGCGTTTCTTGCCGCCGCGCCTCTCGCCCTGCCCGTGAATTCTTTCATTTTCTACTCCGTATTTTGAATAATGCGAGAATTATACACACAAACATGTCTTTGCGCAACAGAGGTTTTCATCATGTCTGACGCTTTCCTTTCCCTGCGCTTCCCTACTGGCGTTCGCCGCTTCATCGTAAACGTTCTGCCCGCTGGCGAGGATGATGTCCAGTGCATCAAGATCGCGCACCCCTCGCGTCTGTACGTCACCAACGATCTGATCCCGACGCACAACACGACGGTGGATACGCAAGCGGAAACTTCCCAGCCCAAGGCCGCGAACGAGGGGGAGGCCGCGAATATCGCGCAAGCGATGCGTTCTCTTGCGCAGTCGGCAAGGACAGCGAGTAACGAAAACCAGACGGTCACCATCGCAACGGTTTCCGAAAAAGCGGCGCAAGAGGCCAAGGACAAGGCAGGACTTGATATTGCGGGCTACACGCACACGGCGGACATGTTCGCGGCGCGCCATATCCTGAATCAGCACGGCGACGCGGCGGCGGAAGCAAAGCGCGGGCAGATTGCCATTACGGGCGATGATATTGCCGCTATCCCGGAAGCCATCAACGCCCCGGACGCTCGCGTCTATGGCGTGAAAAACAATCGCAAGCAAGACTTGGTGGCTTCCATCAAGCGATTGCCTGACGGCACTTTGCTGGTGGTGGAAGAGGTACGAACGGGAAAAAGGACGCTGGCGCTTGCCAGTTTGAGGAAGGTACCCGCCGCGAAAGATTTTGGTTCCGTTGCCAGAACCTTGCTTTCCAACGCCCAAAGCGACGGCGGGGATAAGCTGATTATAGCGCCTGCTGATGAAAGCGCAAGCGACACCCCCCGGACGGACGCCGGGGGCGCGCAACCGGCAAATGGCGCGAATGAAATTGAAAAGGATTATCGGCGTGTCGTGCTTCGCGCCCTGGAATCCATCATTCCCAAAGCGCAACGGTTTGAACGAAGTTTCGGGAAAGGCCAATGGGAGAAATACATCAAGGATACCTTGATTGGGCGGCATGATATTTTGCGCGGCTTCGTGAAGTCTCCGGTTTCCGGGGACATGGCGAAGTTCAAGATTGCGCTGAACAAGGCGAAAAGCGCCCGTGATCTGGCAGGGATCGTTGAAAAATTAAACAAAATGATTCGGGATTCAGGGGAAGAAAGCGCAAGCGCCTCCTCCCGGCGCGAGGCCGGGAATCCTGACAAGACGGACGCGCCTTCCTACTCCGCCGATGGTCAGAGCATGGCGCGGGAAAAGCCCGCGAAGCTGGAGAACTTCGGCGAAGCCTTGCCGCCTCGCTTCGTCCAGCATTTCGGCGAACTGGCGGACAAGGACATTGCCGCCCTGCCGCTTTCCAAAATCTGGCCGCAGGAGGAGATTGACGCCATTGCCGACAACGACATGGCGGCGCTGGCCGTTGTCATTCGCAACCGGATTCCGGCAAAGCCGCGCGCGGCGAGCAAGAGGGGGAAGTGGACAGAGCAGGTCAAGAACGCGCGGGCATTGCTCGAAGAATTCGCGCGCCTGGATTTCGACGCCATTCTCGCCAGAATGGACGGGTTTTCCTATGAAACGAGGGGCATGGCGGTACATCTGCGCGCCATGCGCCGGATGCCGCGCGCGGATTGGGAACGTTTGGCGGGCGAGACGACGTTCTTTCCGAAGGAAAAGGGCGACGAAAACGGATGGTTCAGCACGCATATCGACGGCAGTCATCAGGTCGCCAAGGCGGATTCCCCGGAACAGGCCGCCGACTGGCTGGTCGAGCGGATGAAGAAAGCGCCGGAAGCGCCCGCCGCGAAACGGGAAAGGAAATTGACCGGGGGGGATTTCGAGACGCGCTTCTGGCGCGTTCCCACCGCCGGGCGAAAGAAATATTTCATCCAGAAGCGAGGCGACAATCAGAAGCGCGTGTTGTTCGAGGCGGATACCCTGGCGGAGGCGAGAGCATTCCTACAGGAGCATGTCGACGATCTGATTGCGGCCTGGGAAAATCTGCAAGAGGCCAACAAAAAATCCAATGTGCGCGAGGAGGAAGTCCGTTCGGCGGAAAATCGCCCGCGCGTGGGCGGCGATCATCGGAACGGCGAGGACGCGACGCCGGAAATGTTCGACAAGGCGTTTGGCTTTCGCGGCGTGGAATTCGGCAAGTGGGTTTCCCAGGGCAAGGACGCGAAGGAACGGCAGGGCTTTCTGAATCTGGCCTACGATTCCCTGATGGATTTGGCGACGATTCTGGGCATTCCCTCGCGCGCCATTTCCCTGAACGGCGAGTTGGGACTTGGCCTTGGATCGCGGGGGAGCGGCAAGTTTTCCGCGCACTTTGAACCGGATACGGTCATCATCAACCTGACCAAGACGCGCGGGGCAGGCTCTCTGGCGCATGAATGGTTTCACGCGCTGGACAATTACCTGCGCCGCCAGCGCGATGATTACGCGCCGGACAGGGACGGCGGTTACATGACGCACAAGCCGGAGCCTTCTGTTGTGAAATGGAAGAACCGGGTCACGGGAAACGAGGCCAGGTTGGGAGTAACCTTGAAGCCGTGGGGATTGATGGATTGGAGACCCGGCCCGGACAGGAACCCGGACAATTGGGAACGCGACGACACGGGCGTTCGCCCGGAAGTCAATGAAGCGTTCGCCGCGCTGGTGAAGGCGCTGGAAGCCTCGCCCATGCGCAAGCGTGTGAAAGGTCTTTCTTCGTATTGGGGCCGTCCGACCGAGCTTGGCGCGCGTTCCTTCGAGCAGTACATCATCGCGCGGATGGAAGAGAACGGCTACAGGAACGATTTTCTCGCCAACGTGTTGTCGTTCGAGCAGTACCAGGAAAGACGCGAGGACGCGGACAAAAATTATCCTTATCACAAGGCGGAAGAATTCGCGCCCGTGAAGGAAGCCTTCGACCAGCTTTTCGGGACGCTGAAAACGAGGGAGACGGACAAGGGCACGGCGCTTTTTTCCTTCGCCGCCCCCGTTTCAGACCCGGAAACGGTGGCCGGGGTACGGGACGGACTGGACGCGGCCATTGGCCGGAAGGCGGCGGGAAGGCTCCTCATGAGCCGCAAGGTGGTCATTCACGCTTCCCCGGATTCCCTGCCCGACGGGCTGGCAAGCCAAGTATCCCGTTCCAGGAAAAAAGTTTCCGGTCTCTATGACCCGAAGACCGGGAAGATCCATCTTGTCGCGCCCTGGATACAGAAAGGAACCGTCGCCTCGAAGCTGGGGCACGAGGGCTGGCACATGTTCCTGGACGCCCTGAAGCATCAGGACGGCAAGGCGCACCGGACGATGATGAACCGGCTTGCCCTCATCTCCAAATCGAAGCGCGGGGACATCAGCCTGTGGTTCGAGAAGGCGAAGGCGCGGATTCCCGACAGGGACAAGACCAGGGGCGAGGCCGTCTATCTGAATGAACTGGCGGCCTATGCCATCGAGGAATACGAAAGAGCGCCGCGCAGTCTGCCGCAGGCCGTGGCGAAGTGGGTTCAGGATTTCATCGCCAGCATTCGGGCGGCGCTGATGGAGTATGGCTTTGATCCGAAGAATCTGACGGCGGCGGATTTGTCGGCGATTGCAAGGCGATTCTTGCGTTCCAGAGGACAGAAGACAGAGGACAGAGGACAGACAAACCTTCTCGCCTTCCCGGATGGCGCGGCGCTGGCTTCGTCGAAAGCCGATCCGTTCAAACCGGACGAATACGACGCGCGGGAATTCGCGCAAGCGGTGGATCGGATATTTGCCGGAGAAAAGACACGCGACCTTCTGCCGACGTGGGATACACCCGCCGCGCTTCGCGCCTTGGGAGCCGGAAGCGTTCAGGTACAGGTTCAGCGCAGTGTGCTGGAGAAAGCCAACGATCCAGACATTCGCGGACATGATGTGCCTGTTGATGTATTGAGGAATCTTCCGGCGCTGCTGGCCGATCCTGTGGCCGTATTCGATTCACGAACGGAAGACAACGCGGTTTTGGCGTTCGTGGAAGCCAAGGACGAAAGCGGGCGGGACGTGGCAATCGCCGCGCATATGAATGCCAAAGGCCGGGGATTTCTGGAAGTCACCAAGATCGCCAGCGTCTACGGGCGCAACGGCGCGGCGGAATTCGTCAAATGGACGAACGAGGGACAATTGCGGTATCACAACACGGGAAAAGCCGCCCGATTGCTTCATGGGGCCGGGCTGCAATTGCCCGGGGCGAACACAATCAAGCGGCTCAGTCCGGATTCTATCACGGAAAACGACATTGCCGATGCGCAATTTTCCACGGAATCGACGGATGAGACCGTTTTTGACTGGAGCGTTGGCAAGAATACAAATCGCGCGAAAAAGATGGGGGATACGACGATTCTTTATGGGTTCAATGGAAAATCGGCGGAGATTATCAGCCTGAGAACAACCGGGACGAAGAGAGGGAAGGGAAGCGCAAGAAGAGCGATGGAGCAATTCCTTCGTGAAGCGGACGCGCAGGGGATACCTGTAAACCTCTATGCTTCCCCTCTGGATAAACGAACAAAGGATTTCCGTTTGCAGGCATTCTATCGACAGTTGGGGTTTGTCCCGACAGGAAGAACCATCAATCCCTTGGGTGATCCCGAAATGAGGCGGGAAGCCGCCAAGACGCGCGAACAGGAGAAGGCGGCTGGAGCAAAACCCAAGCCGGAACAGGGGGCGCTCTTTTCTACGGAACAGGAAGAAAAAGCGCAATCCGCCACGTCTTGGCCCGCTGGCTTCCCCCGCGTCACGCAGATGACCACGGCGCCCAGAATGCTGGCGCACCCGGACTATCGGGCGGCGAAGTCGGGAGACAGAGAAGCCGCCGCAAGGTTCGTTCGGGACATCATGAGCGGCAAGACGCAACAGGAAAAGCTGAAGACGCTGGCGGAAAAATATCCGAACGCCATTGTGGTTCCTGTACATGCGGAAGAGGCGGCGGGGAGGAATCAAATACCCCGGAAACTTGCGGACTATATTGGACAGGCAGCCGGGCTTGAGGTGGATACCGATATTGTCCAGTCCAAAAGGGTTGGCCGCACCGGGCAAGACGCCATGTACCGGCTGGCATTCCGTCCCGAATTTGACGGCCCTGTTGAAAAAGGGCGCGAGTACCTTCTTGTTGATGATGTGGTAACGGGCGGCGGCACATTCAGCGAGTTGCGCCAGCACATCGAGAAGAATGGCGGCAAAGTGGCGGATATGGTCAGCCTGGGCGCGGCGAAATTCAGCACGAACATTGCCTTGAGCGATGCGACAAGGCTTGAACTGGAACGGGTTCATGGGGTAGAATCATTACAACAATTCCTGAAAGAAATGGGCCTTTACGATGGCAACCACCAAGCCCTTACCGAATCAGAAGCCAGAATCCTCCTGGCAGCCGGGACCCTTGACGCCGCAAGAAATCGAATCCTTGCGGCAAGACAGCAGGGAAAGCCACAGACACTCACTGGAAGCCTTCAAGGACGTGAAGCCGCTGGTGAAGCGGAAAGCGCCCCCCTCTTCTCTGTAGCCGATTCCGCGCAATCCTTCCGCGACACCGAGCGAGCCTACGGCGGCAAGGCGGTCTATGACCGGGCGAAGGCGGCGGGCAGGACGAAGCTCAACTTCCGCCAGTGGGTACAGGTCAGGACGCCACAGTTCAAGAAGTGGTTCGGGGATTGGCAGGCGGCGCGTGGTCTCCAGAAATTGGAGGGCATGAAGCCCGCCAAGCTGGACAGCGTGAAGCCCGCCGCTGACCAGAAGGCGGTGGAGGCGCTGTTCAAGGGCTTTGGGGAAGTGGAGAACCGGGAGGATGGGCGAGCTATCACGTTCCCGGCGAACATGGCGGGGAAGATTCTGCGGCACAAGGGATTTGACATGAAGCGCATCGCCGGGGCGTTCGACCGGCTGTTTGCCGACGCCGTGCCGATGACTTCAGAGCTTGAGGAAGCGCGGGAAGGGCACAAAGACCACACCAGCAATACTTACGCCTATCATGACTACGTAACGAAATTCGAGCATGGCGGCAAGATGTACTACATCCGCTTCACGGCGCAGCAGATGAAAGCCAGAGGGGACAAACCGGGGGAAAGCCTTGTGCACTCTTCGTTTGTGTCTGATGTGAGTGTCTATCAGGCAAATGAAAAAGGCGGGGTACTTATACAGCCAGCTTCCGGGTTATTGACCCGTGCTCACTCTGATGCCTCGCCTCTTGATACCAAGTTAGCACAATGGCTGCAAAAAGGCAAGGAACCCGTCTCCAAGGCCATCGACGAGGAGACCGGGGAGCCGCTGGTGGTGTATCACGGGACAAGGAAGGCCGGGTTTTCCGTGTTCGATACGGATGGGAATGGAAAGACGGCGGGTACCGGCGCGTGGTTCTCGGAAAGCATTCTGGGCGCAAGCACGTATTCCGGGACAAGGACGGAAGCCAAGATTCAAGATGATGAGGATTACGACGCGGACAGCGGGAATTATCCGGTATTTCTGAACATCAGAACCCCGGAAGTTCATGACTTCGAGGGAAAGAATTGGGACGGCGGCGAGCTTGAGTTCTTTGCCGAAGACGAGGATGGAGAGGTTCTTGAATACTTCACCAACCGGGAAGACGCGGAAATCTTCGCCCAACAACAGGACTTTCCCGTGAATATCAAGGAGGAATACAACGCGGAGGGTGATCCATCCACGGACGACATGGCCAGGGAAGCAAGACAGAGCGGCGCGGATGGCGTCATCATCGAAAATGTGAGCGATGAAGGCCCGTATGGTCAGGGGTATGGATGGGACAATCGTGTTTACGTCGCCTTCTCCCCCAACCAGATCAAGTCCGCCACGGGCAACACGGGGGCGTTCTCCGAAGAGAATGATGACATACAGTACTCGGTGGAGGGGGAAGGCGCGCCGCAGTCGCCGTGGTCGGTGCAAGCCCCGACGAGCGCGACGGCGAAAGCCTTCGACAACGTGCGCTACCAGTTCCAGGACAAGTTCATCGATCTGGACAAGATCATCCGCGCCATCGAGAAGGCGGGCGGCATCGTCCGCGACCAGTTCAACGCCTATATCGCGGAAACCCTCATGCACGGGCGCATCGCCAACGCCACCAAGCGATTCCAGGAAAACGAGCTTGCTCCCGTCCTGGAAGACATGAAAAAGAACGGCATCAATATCCGGGACATGGAGCAATTCCTGCACGCCCGTCACGCCGCGGAACGCAACAAGGCAATGGCGAAGCTGCATCCGACGCAGGCGGAAATCGACGCCCGCCTCGACGCGCTGAAGCAGCAGATTCAGGATATTGCCGACAAGGGACTTGCCGCCGACAAGAAACGCCTGCCCGCTCTGAGGGAAGAACAGGACAGGCTGAAGAACACGCCCGCCTGGACGGGAAGCGTCTCGGATCGCAACCGGCTCTCCGGCATGAGCGACAAGGAAGCAAAGGACATCATCGACGCGGTGAAGAAGAAAAAAGGCGCGCTGGCCTACGGCAGAATCGCCGACAACATCGACCGGATCGTCGCCGTCACGCGCGCCGGAATGCAAGCCTACGGACTGGAAACATCGGATGCCATCAACAACCTCGCCTCCGCCTACCGCCACTACGTTCCCCTCATGCGCGACATGGAGGAAAGCGAACTGCTGGGCGGCGGCAACAGCAAGGGATTTGGCGCGCGCGGCGCCTCGGTCAGGACGGCGACAGGCTCGCTGCGCAAGGTCGAGAACATCTTCGCCAACATCGTCCGGCAACGGGAAGACCTCATCGCGCGCGGCGAAAAGAACCGCGTGAATCAGGCGCTGCTCGGCCTCGTGACGGACAACCCGAACGCCGGAATGTGGTCGGTCATCGATCCCAACATGCCCGTGCAGGCCATTCGCGCGGAACTGCTGCGCCAAGGCTCCGACCCCAAGACCGTGAATGAAATGGTCGGCTCCATGACGACAACGACCGTGGATGGCGTCACGGGAGTTGCCCGCGTCCGAATCAATTCCAACATCGCCAACCTGGAAAACGTGATCCCCGTGCGGGTAAACGGCAAGGAAAGGCTGATTGTCCTCTCGCGGAAGAACGACGTGACGGTAAGACTGGCGCAGGCGCTCAGGAACGAGGATCGCGCCTGGTTCCCCTCCGGCAAGGCATTGGGCGCGGTCGGCGCCGTCACCCGCTACATCGCCGCGATGGCGACGCAGTACAACCCGGTATTCGGCTTCACCAACTTCACCCGCGACGTGCAGGAAGCCATGCTCAACCTGACGAACACGGAAATTTCCGGCAAACAACGGGAAATCATGAAAGGCATCAAACCCGCCCTGCAAACCATCTGGAAAACGGAAAGAAACAGGAATCCATCCGGCAAATGGGCGAACTTCTATCAGGAATTCCTGGCTTCCGGCGCGGCCACGGGATACCGGGACGGCTACGCCAACATCGAGGACAGGGCGCGACAAATCGAGCGGGAATTGTACGGCGTGGGCGTGAAGGACATCAAGGGCGCCGACGACGCGGCCTTCGCCATCCGAAACGCAAAGGGCGTGAAATCGCTTCTCGATCTGCTCTCCAACTTCAACACGACAAGGAAGCGGAACTGGGTGTACTCGGCTCACTGGAAACCTCGCAGGTGCAGGCCAACAAGGAAGATGGGCATGGCGCGGAAGGCGCGATACGCCTTCTCGAATCCCTTCACCATCGCAAATGTCGGTTATTCCATGGCCTCCCCTCTACAGGAATCTTTCTCCCACCCCCTGTTATGACACAACAATCATAACTATGCGCTTTGCTTATTCCGTTTTCCTTGGAGCAATCGCGTCAATGAACATGTCGTTGAACTCATGCAATGATGAATCAATGTTCGGATCGGTAAACGGAATCTGATGTTTCATAAGCGCCTTTGGCTTGATGCTTCCCTTCGGTTTCAGGCACCTGCGGCAACAAGGGCTTTCATTTGCGTTATCCTGTGGAACGGCTATGATTCGCTCTGATTGATCGGTGCGCCTGGCGAAAACGCCGGAAAGCGTCCCCGCAGGAAAGGAGACAGACCATGTCCATTGAAGTCCGGTTCGGCAAGAGTTTTCATCCCGACGCGCGGCAAGCGGTGCGGGAACTGGAGGCGCAGGTGGGCGACATCGAGCCGAACGCCCTGATTTTCTTCTCCTCGCCGAAATACGATCATGTCGCGCTGGGCAAGGCCATCCAGTCTACCTTCACCTGCCCGACCATCGGCTGCACGACCGCCGGGGAAATTCTCGGCGGCGAAGGGTACATCGAGGGGTCGATCATCTGCGCCGCCATCATTTCCGACCAGTTGACGCTGAAGCCCATTCTCATCCAGGACCTGCGCGGCTTCGTAAACGAGGCCAGTCCCAAGGAACTTGACGGCCTGGCCTGTCTGGACCGGCGGCACAGTTTCACCTTGCTGCTCATCGACGGGCTTTCCATGCTGGAAGAACTGGTCGTGAGCCGCATCAACAATATTTTGAAGGGTATTCCGTTGATCGGCGCTTCCGCCGCCGACAGCCTGAATTTCGCGCACACCCGGGTGTATCACAACGGCGCTTTTCACGAAAACGGCGCCGTGCTCGCCGTCGTCGAGACCGCCCTGCCTTTCCTGCCCATCCACATACAGCATTTCGAGCCGACGGACAAGCGCCTCGTCATCACGGAAGCCAATGTCGCCACGCGCACCGTCATGGAAATCAACGGGATGCCCGCCGCCAAGGAGTATGCCGACGCCGTTGGTCTCACCCTGGAAAAACTGACGCCGCAGGTTTTCGCCGCCCATCCGGTCATGCTGCGCATTGGCGGCGAATTTTATGTGCGCTCGATCCAGAAGGTGAATCCCGACGGCAGCCTGACTTTTTTCTGCGCCATCGACACGGGGCTGGTGTTTACCGTCGCCAAGCCTTCCGCCAGCCTGATCGCGCATCTGGAAACGAAACTCTCCGACATTCGCGCGATCATTCCCCATCCGGCCCTGATCTTCGGCAGCGACTGCATCCTGCGCCGTCTGGAAATGCAGCAGCACGGCGAACTGGACAAGGCGCGGGCCGTGCTTTCCCGACATCCGTTCATCGGCTTTTCCACCTATGGCGAGCAGTTTTGCGGCATCCATGTCAATCACACGCTGACCGCGCTGGTTCTGGGAGACGGCGCATGAGCGAGGAGGCCGCCGACAGCGAACGATTCGCGGCGCTCGACCGCAAGATCGCCGCGCTGGAAAAAATCAACCGCGCCCTGATGGACCGGGTGGAACGCTCAACGAACAGTTCCGGAGATTCTTACTCGCTCTTCATGCACAACCTGACCTTGCAACGCCATGTGGAAGATCAGACCCACGAATTGCAGGAAAGCAACCGGCAACTGCGCAAGGCGCTCTCCGACCTGCAAAGCGCGACCGACCAGATGATCCAGAGCGAAAAACTCGCTGCCCTGGGTTCGCTCGTGGCAGGCATCGCGCACGAGGTGAACACGCCCTTGGGCATCGGCGTCACGGCGGCTTCCCATCTGGAGGAAAACGCGACCGCGCTCGCGGGCGCCTTTGCCGCGGGGAGCATGAAAAAATCCGACCTCACGAATTTTCTTGCCACCTGTCAGGAAACCGTGCGGATCATCCTCGGC
>JAITJU010000036.1 GCA_031278735.1 Zoogloeaceae bacterium | reverse complement strand
TCTGGGCGGCCTCGCCCACCCTGCACCTGATTACCCGCGGCAACGTCGACAAGCGCGCCTATTCGCGCGACCCCGACCGCGACGGCTCCTACGGCGCGCTCGGCCAGTACGCCCGCTTCTTCTTCGGCGCGAATCATCATGAATTCCTCGCCGGCGGGCGCTACCTCGCCGCTTCCGCCGACCGGGAGGATTACAGCTACCAGGGCTGGGAAGCCAGCGCCCGCTTTCTCTTCAAGCTGCCGCGCGGATTCGAGCTTGCGCCGTTCGCGGCCTACACAAGGGAAAAATACGACGGCCCGGCCACCGTGCTGGAAAGAAAGGATCGCGCGGACAAGCGCCTGCGCCTGGGCAGCGGCCTCACCTGGCGCGTCAATGAATCCTGGGCGCTGGAAGCCAGCTACCAACATACCGTCAACCGCTCGACCAGCGACCTCTACGACTACAGGCAACACTATGTCAACATCGGCGCCGTCTGGAGCTTCTGAAAACAGGCCGACGGGAGAAAATGTCGGCGAATGTCGACAATGACGCAAATGAATGCGCCGGAGACTGTTGTCTGGCGGCAGTTTGCGGTAGTATTGCCGCTGGTCGGGTTTGGCGCTCCGCGCAGTTTGCTTTTCTGGCGTGAACCTTGCCAGGCGCTTGTGTTTTTTCCATCAAATCATGGGGGTTTTGTGAAATGAATAAATCGGAACTGATTGACGCCATCGCCGCCGAGGCGGGGCTTACCAAGGCGACCGCCGGCAACGCGCTGGACGCCGCCATCAAGGCGGTGACGGGCGCGCTGAAAAAAGGAGATCGTCTCTCCCTGGTGGGCTTCGGCTCTTTTTGGGTGGGGGATCGCGCCGCGCGCACGGGACGTAATCCGCGCACGGGCAAGCCGCTCAAGATCAAGGCGACCCGCGTGCCCAAATTCACACCTGGCAAGGCGCTGAAAGAGTTGGTCAACAAGAAGAAGTAAAGGCTTTGGGTGCTTAGCTCAGCTGGTAGAGCGTCGCCCTTACAAGGCGAATGTCGGCGGTTCGATCCCGTCAGTACCCACCAGGGCGAAAGGATACGGCTGCAAGGCCGTATCCTTTTATTTTGAAAACAGGGGCGCGGACGCGAGGCGTCATCGTCCTTTTCCCATTTTGAACTCTGCCAGCAAAGTGGCATAATCCTGTCGCTGTTGTCGAGAGGCGCAACATGAAAAACAATGTTTTGCTGGTTCATGAGTCCAATGTGATTCGCGCGGTTCTGGCGCACCATCTGGCGGCAGGCCAATACAAGGTGGTTGAGGCGTTGGAAGGCGAATTCGCGTGGCATACCGCGATGCTGAATCACGATATTTGCCTGATTATTTCCGGCCTGGATCTGTACCGGCTGGACGGGCTGTCGTTGCTGGATCGCCTGCGTCACAGCAGCCTGGAGCGGCTGAAGAAACTTCCCTTTTACTTCATCGGCTCGGAAAGCCGCATCGCCGCCATTGCGGATCAGGCCAAGAAGGCGGGCGTGACGGGCTTCCTGTTCAACGGCGTCAGCAAGGACGAAGTGCTTGCCGTCATGGCGCAGCACACGGGAGACGCGCCGTCGTCGGCGCATACGCCCATGCCCGCGCCCGCCGCCAGACCAGCGCCCGCGCCCGCGCCCGCGCCGGCGATTTTCGCGGAGGAAAAACCCACGCTGGTTGCGGATCGCACCGCCACGCGCGGCAAAGGCAAGCTGGGCAAAACGCCGCACAGCGCCGCGCTCTTGTCGCCCACCCTGTTTGCGGACGGCGTGCGCCGCATGTGCTCGCATCCGGGCACGCAGAACGCCGTGCTGGTTTTCGCCCTGGATGGCTATACGGCGATTGCCGCCAGCCTGGGCGCGCCCGTCGCGGGCAAGATCATCGAGAGACTGGCGCATCTGGTGCAGGAAAAAATCGGCGTCAGCGACATCGTTGGCCATGACCGTCCCGGCGCTTTCGCCGTCGTTACCCAGAACAGCAACATGGAAGCCTGCATCGCGTTCGCCAGGCGGGTCGTCAAGGGACTTTCCGCCGCCAGCATCGTCTATCACGGCAAGCCTGTCGTCATCAGCATCAGCGTCGGCATCGCCAGCCGTCCCGAGGACGGCGCTCTGGACGGCGACGCCCTGCTTTCCCTGGCGCGTTCCCGGGTAATCGAAGCGGGCAAGGCGGGCGGCGGACGCATCTGCACACGCTGAGCATTTTCCTCCAGGGAAATGCGGACACGTCATCGTCAACAGCGACTGCGGGCAGCGGGCGCGGCGGGAAGCAATTCCGCGCGACGCCTGGATTGCCGCGGCGCCAATGCCCCTCGCTTTTGACGCTTGTTCGGCATTTCCCAGGTTCTTTTTGTTCGCCGTTCGTTTTTGACGGCGCGTTTTTTCACAAAGGCACAAGACCCGTTCATGAATGCGATAGTCCATAAAAATACCGTTGTCACGCTGGATTACAACGTCACCGATCTGGAGGGCGAGTTGCTCGACGCGGGACGGGAGGCGCTGGTTTATCTGCATGGCGGCTATGACGATATCTTTCCCCGCATCGAGGAGGCGCTGCAGGAGAAGCGCGTGGGCGATACCGTCACGCTCAAGTTGCAGCCGGACAACGCTTTTGGCGAGTATGACGCCGCGCTGGTGCAGGTCGAGCCGCGCGCCAGTTTTCCGCCTGGCGTCGAGGTCGGGATGCAGTTCGAGGGCGCGCCGGAAGACGCGGAGGACGAGGATTTCGTTCTCTACCGCGTGACCGGGATTACCGACGATACGGTAATGCTGGACGGCAATCACCCGCTGGCGGGCGCCGCCCTGATTTTTACCTGCACCGTGACCGCCGTGCGCCCCGCCAGTCCGGCGGAAATCGCGCGGGGCCATGTGCGCGCGGATGACGACGGCGATGAGCCTGTGCGCCACTAATGGCGACAGAAGGCGCTGGCGCGTCGCGCTATTGTGCCTGGGCTTGTTTCTTTTCGCGTGCGGTCGCGCGGATGATCCGCAGGTCGCGCTGGAAGCCGGCGTGCATGAACTGCAATCCGCGCTGGAAGAAAAGGACATCCGTCGCGTCCTTTCCCTGTTGAGCGAGGACTTCGCCGCGCCCATGCCCGGAGAAGGCCGTGATTGGGCGCGTAAAACCATGCTGCGAATGTTTGCCCGTTACCGGAACATCCGCATCGTGGTGTTGAGCAGCGAAAGCCGCATCGACGACAAGACGCCGGATCGCGCCGTCAGTGTCGTCAAGGTCGCCCTGACGGGCGCGGAAGGCCTGATTCCCGACAGCGCCCGGCAATTTCAGGTGCGCATGGGCTGGATCAGGACAGACGACAAATGGAAGCTGATCCGCCTGGAATGGGAATGAGGGCGCGGAAGGACAGCAAAAATCAGCGCTCGGCGGAGGAAGGAGGCGGCATGGAACCCGGTTGTGCCTTTCCCGCCGCGCGGGCGCAAGGCGCCGCGAGTCTTGCCGCCCGCCGGTTCTACGACCCCAGCGCGAACAGGATTTCGCGGATATCGTCCTGGGCCTCGGCGAGCAGATCGGCGAAGTGTTCGCGATCCTGTTGCGCTTCGCGGCTGTTGGCGAAATCGGCGTAGCCCAGCCAGGGGCAGCAGTTCTCGGCCAGCAGGCTGGCGAAATGCAGCACGTCCGCGAGCGTAAGGGCGGTGTCGTCGTGTTTGCGGCTGGCCTTGTGGCGGTTGCAGACGTGGATGGCGTCAAGGATGTGCCGGGGCAGACCGAGCGTCGCCAGCAGGCTTTCGCCGATGCTTTCGTGCCAGCCGCCGATCAAATCCAGCACGGCCGCGCGGTTGTCCTGGTATTCCGCGTAGTCCGCCACGCGGGAGAGCAGGTAAAAGACGCCGATGTTGCGCACCATGCCCGTCAGCAGGGCCTCGTCGCAATTGACGCGCCCTACCCGGCGCGCGAGCACGCGGCTGATGGCGGCGACGCTCAGGGCGTGTTCCCACGTCTTCTGGGCAATGTCCTCGTAGCCGCTCAGGTTGCGCGAGCGCAGCATTTGCTCCATGGCCACGCTCAGGGATGTGGCGCGCACGGTTTCAAAGCCGACGCGCTGGATGGCCAGGCGGATGTCCGTCACGGTCGCGCCCGCGCTGTAGAGGACAGAATTGGCAAGACGCAGCAGCTTGGCGGTAATGAGCGGCTCGACGTTGACGACTTGCGCCACCTTGTCGACGGAAACCAGGGGGTCGTTCAGGATGTTGCGCACGGAAAGGCTGGCGTCCAGATAGGTCGGAAAATTGGCGTCAGCCGATATGTCCTGGGTGATGTCTTCCAGAAT
>JAITJU010000029.1 GCA_031278735.1 Zoogloeaceae bacterium | reverse complement strand
CGCCCATGGTGTAGTGCTGCGCCGGACGCACGGGAATCCATTTTTCCGCCGGGTCGATGCCGAGGAAATAGGCGCAGATTTCTTTCACTTCCCGGAGATTGCGCTCGATGTGCTGGCGTCCCAACAGGGTGATGTCCAGCCACAAATGCGGCCCGAAACGCGAAGCGACGCCCATGCCCTTGCGGATGTGCTCTTCCATGCGGCGGGAGACGACATCACGCGAGGCGAGTTCTTTCTTTTCCGGCTCGTAATCGGGCATGAAACGATGTCCTTCCACGTCACGCAGCAGACCGCCATCGCCCCGGCAACCTTCCGTGACCAGAATGCCTGCCGGGAAGATTCCCGTTGGATGAAACTGTATCGCCTCCATGTTGCCCAATGCCGCCACGCCGGTTTCCAGCGCCAGCGCGTGTCCCATGCCTTCGCAGATGACGGCGTTGGTGGTGACGCGATACAGGCGTCCCGCGCCGCCGGCGGCAATGATGGTGGCGCGGGCAAGGCATGCGGAAATTTCGCCTGTCACAAGGTCGCGCGTCACAGCGCCGTAGCAGCGTTCGCCATCGTGAATCAGCGCGAGCGCCTCGGTACGCTCTTGCATCGCGACGCCCTGAGCAATCGCCTGATCACTGACGGTAAACAGCATGGCGTGCCCCGTGCCGTCGGAAACATAGCAGGTGCGCCATTTTTTCGTGCCGCCAAAATCGCGCTGCGCGATCAGGCCCTGCGCCTCGTCGCGCTCGCTGATAGCGACTTTTTCATTGTTGATGATAGCCTCGCGCACGCCACTTTTTACCCGGCTCCACGGGGTTCCCCACGTGGCCAGCTCGCGCACGGCCTTGGGGGCGGTATTGACGAACATGCGCGCCACGATCTGATCCGCGCCCCAGTCGGAACCGCGCACGGTATCCTCAAAATGAATGTCCTCGTTATCGCCTTGCCCCTTGACTACATTCGCCAGCGCCGCCTGCATTCCGCCCTGCGCCGCGGCGGAATGAGAGCGCTTGGGCGGCACCAGCGACAATACAATGACCTCGTGTCCGCGCCGCTTGGCGCCGATTGCCGCGCGCAAGCCCGCCAATCCGCCGCCGATGACCAGCACATCCGTAATCTGCGTTTTCATGGCGCGCGCTCCTTGCCGCGCAAGGGAAAATCGCCTTCTGGCGCGAGCCGTTCCAGCCAGGCGGGCAGGGCTTCCGGCTGATAGCGTTCGCCGTAGCGCGCCTGATGTTCAAAGCCGATTTTCATGTACGCGCCCAGCGTCATCAACCCCAGGACGAGGAAGAAGCCGGTTATTCCCCATTTCAGCCTTTTCAGGAAATTCCTGGAAAGCCCCGGCCAGTTCCATTTCATCGCCAGCCGGTATAATCCGATGCCGCCGTGCAATTCCACCGCCAGCAGCATCACGAGATAGAACGGCCACAGGGCGTCGCTCCACATGCGGTCGGCGGAGGCGTAAGGGCCAATGTTCTGCGGCCACGCCAGCATCTGATAAAGATGCGCCGAGGCCAGAAAAAAAAGCGCAAAGCCGGTATAGACCTGCCAAATCCACAATGTGCTGTCTTCATGCCGCATGGCGCGCACATGCGCGCGCAGCTTTCGGTATTGCCGGTAATCGCCGGGAAATTTGCGCATCGCCAGAAGCGCATGCAGGACGAACAGCAAAAACACGCCCGCCGCCGCGCCGAAAACCAGACGCGGATGCGCGCCGCCCAGAAAGAAGTAGCCCTCGAACATGCGGGCAACCGACCACATGGCCGTCTCGCCCAGCAGGATGGAAGCGACAAAGAACATATGTACCCACATGAAAAGGGCAAGCAGCAAACCCGTGCCGCTTTGCAGCAAATCCAGCCGTGCGGGCCAGCGGCTCTTGCGCAAACGCTCCGTCAGTCCGGACTGAACGATGAGGATACTTGTCGACACGGCGAAACTCCAAAGATGCGACCGATAAATCCCGATATTCTATGCTGCACTGCAACAAATATAAAGCAAAAAATACGAGTGTCACGCGGAAACCGTCGCGTCTCACACGAAAACGCAAGGTCGCGGCAGGGCAATCGCATTCGCCCCTGAAAACGCGAAAGTCTGTTTTCCTTCAAGGAGGCGCAGGCATCTGCCCATTCCCGGCACCCCATTTGTCTTGCGGGTCATGCAGAACGGAGTTGGCAAAATCTCTGGCGTATCGTTCGTTCCTGAATTGCCTCATGGGAACACGAAATAAGCAAAGCGCATAGCGGTGATTTTTATGTCATAACAGGAATGGAAGAAAGATTCCTGTAGAGGGGAAGGCAATGAAGCGCCTCCAGTGCAGCGGGCATCGGAGGGAATCTCGTCGGCACCCGGTCATCCAGGACTGTCTTTCCAGCGAAGAGATTCCCGTTTGTTTCCTGGCCATGCCCGCGGTCATGACCACCACTTCCGTCCCTGTCCAACGCGCCTCCGTTTTTGCCCGCTTGTTTCGCGTTTCCTTGAGCGCACATGCGCCAGGTCAAGCGGCGGGCGCAACAATGCTTTCATTGCCTCTTTTGGTTTTTTGCATAATCCGGGAAGCAGGGGTCGGATGTTCGGATCGTCTCGATCGCGCCTTCAGACTTTGGGCGTGGCGGCGATGGCGGCGCGGTAGGTGGCGATTTCAAAATCGCCGCCCTGCTCCAGCAGACTGACCGGCGTCAGCACGATGCGGCGACCGCTGTAGTCGAATTCCAGGCTTTCCTTGGCGTTGAAAGTATTGCGCGGCAGGACGAAACGAATGTCGCCCCTGGGGTTGTCGTCCTGCAGCCACAGGGCGGGAATGCTTGGCGGCAGCGTCGAGGCGCGCGGGCCGACATCAACGCTGGCAATGCGACGCGACAGGGTTTCGATGCCGACCCGCACTTCCTGCTCTGAAATGCGCTGATAGCGACGCACCAAACCCACCAGCCAACTGCCTTCGCCGCCGGGCTGTATGGCCAGCAGCGCGCCAATGCCAAGCCAATCGCCCTTGACTTCCTTCACAATGGCTCCGAATCCGCCCTGACTGACGTTATCCGCAATCCACGTTTCCTGTGGCAGACCTGCGGGATTACCGCCAAATTCGGGCGATACTATGATAAAAGCATTGATGAAGCCCGGCAACACCACCATCTGGTGTTTTACCCTGTGTCGCGTATGTTGGCGCTGCGGCGGCGTAGGCATCCAGCAGGCGGCGAGATGCTGGATTACCGGCAGCAGTTGTTGCGCGGAAACGCTGGAATCCAGTCCGAGGCGGGCGGGAACGTCGTTGCTTTGCCGGATTTCCTGCGCCAGCATGTTCAGACGCGCCTGCGCATCGCCCGGATGGAAAAAGCGCAGGGTCGGCGCGGATATCTGCGCGGCATCGTTCAGGCGCGTGGGCGGCATGGCTTTTGCCGCGTCCAGCCACCACACGCTTTGCGCGCTCTTCTCGGCGGAAAACACGAATTTTGTTTGCGCATGGGCGATCAGGCTGTCCGCCAGATCGATTTCCTGCGGCAACAGGCAATCGAGCGAGGAGACATGAAAAATCAGAATCTGCAAATATTCGGCAAAAGGCGAGGTAATGCCGCCGCGTCCGGTGTGCGTCTGCAAGGGTTTTTGGGCGAAGCCTTCGCGCTCCGCCAGGAGATAAGCCGCCCCTAGACGCCCCCAGTAATCGTTGTCGACCGGACTATAACAAAAACCCTTCAGTCGAATGGCGCGCGCCCAGGCGGCAATGGCGCACGTTACCGCCAGCGCGAGCTGCGCGCGCGCCGCGTCGGCGCCTTTTTCAAGGCCAATGACATTTTTGATGCATATTTCATACTGGCGGGCGATCTTGTCCAGGGCGCCGTAAAGCAGCGTCCACAGTTGGTTTTCCCGGTCGCGGGACTGGCGCTCGGACAGGTATTCCCCAGTCAGCGTTCTGATGCGCGGCTGCGCCGCCTCATCCAGCAGGCGCACAATCTGAAAGCGCGTGTTGCCGATCACTTCGCCCAGCTGGCAGGCATTCAGCCATTCCGTAATTTCCTCAAGGGCGGCGCAGGCGTCATCGACCGGCAGCTGCGCAAGTTGTCGCTGCAACTCGCCGGGATTGATCAGGGCTATCGAGGTTCTGCTGGGTGACGTATT
>JAITJU010000209.1 GCA_031278735.1 Zoogloeaceae bacterium | reverse complement strand
AGCGATGGAACTGGCGACAAGGGCGGGTCTGAAGGCCGCCAACCTCTCTTTCTGGAGGCGCTTCGCTTTACTATAGCCAGGCAAATAACCGAGCGCGATGACAAATGTATTCATGCGATTGCCCTGGATGCCAGGCCAGGGCAAACGCATGAATGCCATATGCAACAAAGAGATCGTCGCAGAGAGGAAAAGCTTCTGGCAAGGGAGGGTCAAAAGAGGTTTGCAGCGATGGAACTGGCGGCAAGGGCGGGTCTGAAGGCCGCCAACCGCTCTTTCTGGAGGTGTTTCGCTCGTACGGTAACCCGGCAAACAACCAGGCGCAATGACAAATGTATTCATGCGATTGCCCTGGATGCCAGGCGTTGCCGCCGCAACCGCCTTGCGCCGCATGCTATAATCGCGCCCCCTTCGTTCCTGACTGGCCGGTTTTGTCCAAAGAGACATGGAGACATGACATGAACCCTTATCGTTTTCTGGCAAGCTGCGCGACCGCCCTTGCCGTCTTCATGCCCGCGCTCGCCCTTGCCGCGCCGGAAGCCATCACGGCGGAAAAGTCCGAAATGCGTTATGTGGTCATGCTGGGCAGTCACGATTTTGCAGGGTTGGCCGCGGCGGAAAAAACAATCATGGCCGACTACCGCGAGGGACGCATTGATACGGACGAACTCACTTCGCAACTCATTGGCCTCGTTAGGCCCCTTTCCGCCAGCTATATCCCGGACGCGGAAGCATGGGTAAAAGCGCAGCCCAAATCCTATGCCGCGCGCCTTGGCCTTGGCCGCCTTTATCTTCACGCCGCGCTTGAAGCCCGCGGCAAAAAATTCGCAAGCCAAACATCCGAGGAACAGTTCGACAAAATGAGAGAACTGGCGCAAAAATCCCTCAAGAACCTGCGCGATTCTCTCGCGTTTTTTGAAAAGCCCTATCCCAGCTACGTGAATCTGATCGAGGTCGATACCCTGCTCTCGCAGGGTCAGGCGAGATATTATCTCGACCAAGCCGTCAAAACAGACCCTGCCGCAAATACCGCCTACCGGCGCTACTTCGGATACAGCACCCCGCGCTGGGGCGGATCATACGATGAGATGGAATCCTTGCTCGCAGAGGCCAGGCAAGGGCAGATGCCGCCCCAAAAACTGGCGGAACTGGAGGCGCTGGTACTCGGCTTGAAAGCGGACGACGAAAGAGATTTACGCCGCAACCCCGTCGGCGCAGCCGCGCTCTATCTACAAGCCTACGAGCGTTTGCCGGAAAAAAAATTCGTCACGCGCCTGTATCTGGCGGCTTCGGAATTCAAGAAAGCCAAAGAGACAGACCGCGCCATCGAAGTCTACACCCGCATCATCAAAGCCTATCCGGACGAAAGCAAAGCCTACTTCGAGCGAGGATATCTGTACGACCAGACGCAGGATTACGAACGCGCGCTCAAGGATTTTATCGCCAGCGCCAAACTCGGCAGCAGCAGCGCGCAAAACAACGTCGGCTACTACTACATGACGGGACGCGGCGGCGTCAAGGACCTGAAGCTGGCGAAACACTACCTTGCGCAATCCGCCGCGCAAGGCTTTGAACACGCCAGGGAAAAGCTCAAGGTATTGGAAGAAATGGTGGCGAAGGAAGCGAAGAAGCAATAATGAAAACAAAACGCCAGGCGACCCCGCAAGCCTCTCGCCCTCTGTATCCTCTGTATCGGTAGACCGCCGGTTCTTTCACCCTGACGAAAAAACAACGCCAATGGATATTTCCGCCGCCCAATACCTGCAACTTGCCGCGCCGCCCGAACATTTGCGCGCGCGCCTTGCCATCGAAGTCACAGAGCACAGTTTTCTGCCCAGCGTCGACGAAATTCTGGGCGACTGGGTGGCGACCATCGCCGCGCCCGCCTTCAAGCTCATCCGGCAAAAGGAAGGCGAAAAGCCCGCTTTTTGCAGCATCGGCTCCGGCGTGGGACTGGACGCGCTGGCGGCCATTGAAATTCTGAATGCCCGTGAAATCGGCATTACGGATGTGCATGACGATGTGGTGGCGGTTGCCGCGGCCAATATTCGCGCCAATCTGCGCGACGCGGATCGCGTCACGCTGCATGCCGGTTCCGGCGATTTGCTGCAACCGCTGGCTGCCGTGCAGCCCCGTTACGATCTCATTTACGAGAATTTGCCCAATATTCCGATAGACGCCGCCGCCGATCTGGCGCAGGCGCGTCTGAGTTCCGGTCACATGCCGCCGCGCGCGGAATACATTCCCGAACTGCTGCGCCGGAATCTGCTGGCGCTGCACTATGTCGCGCTGTTGCAGGCAAGGAACTTTCTGCGTCCCGGCGGATCAACGCTTTCGCTCATCGGCGGGCGCATTCCGCTGGCCGTGTTTCAGGAAATGGGCAAACTCGCGGGCTATCGCGCTGAAATTTTCACGTATGGATGGAAAATCCAGACCGACCCGGACGAGATCATTTCCGGCCACATCGTCCAGCAACGCAATGGGCTTGGCCCCTATCACTTCTATCGCGCCAAGCGTCTTGCCGAAGTATTCGCCGACGTGACGCTGGCGGATTCCGGCCAGCGCGCCCTTGAAATCGAACGCCGCCTCGTACCCGACCAGCTCACCCCAGAGCAGGCGCTTTTGGCGCGCCAGCGCGGCGAGACCATAGGGCATACCGTTGTCGCCTTGCGCGCTTTTCCTCTGTGTGAATGACGATGACGGCAACCGCCCTCCCCGTCTTTGCCGCGCTGCGCGCCATTGACGCCATCCGCCAGCGTTTCGCGCAGCGTCTCGCGGAACAGCGTGAGACGCCCGCGATAGCCGCCGAGCTTGCCAAGGCGATCACCCTGCTGGCCGATGTCGATTTTGACGCGGCGGACATTTCGCATTTACGCGCCAGCCATCATCCGGTCGTCTCGCGGCTCAAAAGCCTCGCGGCAAAAAAAACAGACGACGCCATTCTCTCCGCCTTCCTGCCGTACCTCGACGTTCTGCCTTGGCGTTACAGCTACGACGCCCGCGCCGATCATCCCGGCCTGGAAACGCGCATGGCCTGGGCGGAGCTGATCGGCCCCATCGCGCCCTTCAAAAGCGAAAAGGTCTGTCTCGGCCTTACCGCCATCGGCCCGCGCACGCTTTATCCCGATCACGCGCATCCCGCCGCCGAAACCTATCTCGTCCTCTCCGGCACGGCGCGCTGGACGATGAACGGCGTTACCCGGAGGCAAGCGCCGGGAAACTTCATCCTGCACCCATCGCGCGTCGTCCACGCCATGCAAACCGGCAGGGAGCCGCTGCTGGCGGTCTACATCTGGACGGGGGAAGTGGAAACGCTGTCGACCTACGCCGCGTCATCCGGCTCATGAATCCATCTGCGCGCGGGTTGCCGTTCTGACGGATTTTTCCCCTCCGCTCTCTGCAAGAACCGCATCCCTTCCCGGACGCAGCATACGCCGCGCGCCGCGTGAATTGCCGCGGGGCGAATAACCCCCCTCGCCTTTGACGCTTGTCCGGCATTTCCTTGGACGCCCGATCCTCGGTTTCACCGCCGGACTATCGACCAAGCGGGCGACCCTCTTCTCCCGCGCCGTCGCATTCCCCATCGTCTGCTCGAACCCGCCTGGCTGGAGCGGCTTTCCTTTCCACCGCCGCATCAATGCCCGCCTTCGGCAATGCCTCCGCCCTCCAGACTACCTGCCTTCCTGCCGACGTCAATCGACCGCGGATGACAGGCGGCAGGCGCCACAGTATCATGGCGCCTTTGGATTTCCGGGAGGAAACGCGCCATGTCTCGTTCTCATCTTGCGCTTGGCGCCATGGGCATGTTCGTGCTCTTCGGCCTGGCGATCACGTTTTTGGCTTCCCCCTATGCCGCCCCGCCGCCATTGTCCGCGCTCGGCGGGGAAGCGGAAAAGAGTTTGCGCGCCTTCGGCTCGGAAGCGGAATTCAACGCCTGGTTCCAGGCGAAGAAAGCGGCCTACAATGCTGTCGCGCGCCGCTCCCTCATGCAAGACGCCGCCGCGCCAGCGGCGGCAGAAGGCTCCGAAACGAAATCGATCACCAACACGCAGAGCGCGGGTGTCGACGAGGGCGGCATCGTCAAGCTCCACAAGAACCATCTGGTCATCCTGCGTCGGGGGCGGCTTTTCACGGTGAAGATCGGCGACGGCGCCTTGGATCCTGTCGACATGCGGGACGCCTTCGCGCCCGGCTCCGACGGCAGGGGCGCCTGGTATGACGAACTGCTGATTTCCGGCGATGCCGTCATCGTCATCGGCTACAGCTACGCCAAGGGCGGCACGGAACTTACGCTCTTCAGGATTGGGGAGGACGGCAGGCTCGCGTACCAATCCACCTACGTCCTGCGCGCCAACGACTATTATTCCTCACGCAATTACGCCAGCCGCCTGATTGGCGACACGCTCATTTTCTACGCGCCGCTCTACCTCCATTTTGGCGCCGATCCCGCGCAAAGCCTGCCCGCGCTGCGCCGCTGGCAAGACACGAAAAACCCCGGCGAATTCCAACAGATTGTCCCCGCCACGCGCATTTACCGCGCGGCGGACGATCTCGATCCCAACGATGGCGTCATCGCGCTGCATAGCGTCACTACTTGCAGGATTGCCGATGGCGCGCTGAATTGCGCGGCTTCAGCGGTACTGGGCCATGCCGGGCGCGAGTTCTATGTCGCCAGGAACGCGGTATATGTCTGGAGCGCGCCCTGGCATTACGGTCATGGCGACGCAAAAAAGGAACCGGTCGGCGCCTCGCTTTTCCGCCTGCCGCTGAACTCTGAAGCCGCGCCGACCGCGCTCAAGGTCTTCGGCAGTCCCATCGACCAGTTTTCCTTCCTGGAAAGCGAGGACGCGCATCTCAACGTGCTGTTGCGCGCCGACGGGCCGCTGGCCTCCATGTGGGCGGCGGAGGAAGCAGACCCGGACCGTCAGGAACTGGCCTTCCTGCGCGTGCCGCTTGCCGTCTTCGGCGACGGCTCAACGTCCGCCGCCGCCGCAAGGGAAAACTACACGCCGCTGCCTGCGCCGGAAAACGGGGGAAGCCTCCAGAATCGCTATATCGGCGATGCGCTCGTCTATGGCGCGGGACAAACCTGGTGGGGACGCAAAGGGCAAGCCGTCCCATCCGCCGCCTATGTGTTCCACTGGAAATCGAAGCCAGTGGAAAAATGGGCCTACGCTCCCTTGCAAAAAGTTCCGCTGCCGCACAGCGTCGATCGCATCGAGGCGCTGGGCGAAACGCCGCTCCTCGTCGGCACACAAGGCGGCGATCTGTATTTCACGCCGCTCCTTGTTGCTTCACCCCACGCTTCCGGCCTCACCTCCGAGGCGGGCGACAGTTTCAAACTGCCCAACGCCGCGCAGGGCGAAACCCGCAGCCACGGCTTTTTCTATAAACCCGACGCCGCGGGCGGCGGTCTTTTGGGTCTGCCCTTCGCCGGCAGCGGCAGGCAGGGTTGGCGGCAGCTCCAGCAGACTTCCAGCGGCGTGGTGTTCCTGCGCTACACGCGCCCCGACGCAAATTCCCGGTTCGGCAAGCTCGCCAGACTGGGCATCCTCACGGCGACGGACAAAAAAACCAATGACCGCTGCATTGCCTCTTGCGCGGACTGGTACGGCAATTCCCGCCCGCTGTTCATCGCCAACCGGCTGTTCGCGCTGATGGGCTATGAAATTGCGGAGGGCGTGGAAGATCAGGGCGAAAACCAGCGCATCCGGGAAGTACGCCGCGTCGATTTTTACCGACAACTCGCCAAGGAAAGTTAGCCTTTGCCAGCGGGCGCGGGCGAAAAATCGCTTCCGGCGGACAAACTTCCGGCGCGGCGCAGATGGCGTACCAATGAAAATGGACGCCCGGAAAACAATCCGGGGCGTCCATTTTTTGGTGGCGCCGCTTGGCGCGTTACGGTCGCGGTTATTCCTGTTGCGGCGCTTCTTCCGCCTGCAACGCCTTCATGGAGAGTTTTACGCGACCGCGGTCGTCGACTTCCAGCACTTTTACCCGCACGACCTGGCCTTCTTTCAGGTAATCCTCCACCCGGTTTACACGTTCATTGGCAATTTGGGAAATGTGCAGGAGGCCATCCTTGCCGGGCAGGAGATTGACGAAAGCGCCGAAATCGAGAATCTTCTGCACCGCGCCTTCGTAGATTTTGCCGATTTCCACTTCCGCCGTGATGACGTCGATGCGCGCGCGCGCGGCGGCGGCGGCTTCACTGCTCGTGGCGGCGATGGTGATCGTGCCGTCGTCCTGAATGTCGATCTGGGCGCCGGTTTCCTCGGTGAGCGCGCGGATGACCGCGCCGCCCTTGCCGATCACGTCGCGGATTTTCTCCGGATTGATCTTGAAGGTGTAAAGACGCGGCGCGTAAGCGGACATTTCTTCCCGGTGCCCGGAAACGGCGGCTTCCATCAGACCGAGGATGTGCATCCGCGCTTCATTGGCTTGCGCGAGCGCAATCTTCATGATTTCCTTGGTGATGCCCTGGATTTTGATGTCCATCTGCAAGGCGGAAACGCCGTTTCTCGTGCCCGCCACCTTGAAATCCATGTCGCCCAGGTGGTCTTCGTCGCCCAGGATGTCGGTCAAGACCGCGAAACGGTTGCCTTCCTTGATAAGCCCCATGGCGATGCCCGCCACATGCGATTTCAGCGGCACGCCCGCATCCATCAGCGCGAGCGAGCCGCCGCAGACGGAAGCCATCGAGGAGGAACCGTTGGATTCGGTGACTTCGGAGACCACGCGCATGGAATAGGAAAAATCCTCCGGCTTGGGCAGCACGGCCAGGAGCGCGCGCTTGGCGAGCCTGCCGTGACCGATTTCGCGGCGCTTGGGGCTGCCCACGCGCCCGCATTCGCCGGTGGCGAAGGGCGGCATGTTGTAATGCAGCATGAAGCGGTCGCGGTATTCGCCGGCGAGCGCGTCGATGATCTGCTCGTCGCGGTTGGTGCCCAAGGTGGCGACGACCATCGCCTGGGTTTCGCCGCGGGTAAACAGGGCGGAACCGTGCGCGCGCGGCAGGACGCCGCCGCGGACGCTGATGGGACGCACGGCGCGGGTGTCGCGCCCGTCGATGCGCGGCGCGCCGGAAAGGATGCGTCCCCGCACGATGGCGGCTTCCAGATTGAAGAAAAGCTCGGAAACCGCGCCTTCGTCGGCGGGCGTGTCGGCAGCCCCCTCTCCTTCGCACAGCGCGGCGATGGTCTCGGCGCGGATTTCCTTGATCTTCTGGCTGCGCTCCTGCTTCACGGTGATGTTGTAGGCCGCTTCGAGTTTTTCCCGCGCGGAGGCGTCAACGCGGGCGATCAGTGCCTCGTCCTTCGCGGGCGGCCGCCAATCCCATTCCGGCTTGCCGCCTGCTTCCACCAGTTCGTTGATGGCGTCGATGGCGGCCTGCATCTGCTCGTGACCGAATACCACTGCTCCCAACATGACTTCCTCGGAAAGCTCCCGCGCTTCCGATTCCACCATCAGCACGGCGGATTCCGTGCCCGCCACCACCAGATCAAGCTGACTGTTCTTCAGTTGCGTCGCCGTCGGGCAAAGCACGTATTGTCCATCGACGTAGCCGACGCGCGCCGCGCCGATGGGGCCGTTGAAAGGCACGCCGGAAATCGCCAGCGCGGCGGAAGCGCCAATCATGGCGGGAATGTCCGCGTCTATTTCCGGGTCAAGGGAAAGCACCGTCGCCACCACCTGCACTTCGTTATAAAAACCTTCCGGAAACAGGGGGCGAATCGGACGATCAATCAGACGAGAAGTCAGGGTTTCCTTTTCCGAAGGGCGTCCTTCCCGCTTGAAAAAGCCGCCAGGAATGCGGCCGGCGGCATAGAATTTTTCCTGATAATCCACGGTCAGGGGAAAGAAATCCTGGCCGGACTTCACGTCTTTCGCCGCCACAACCGTAACCAGCGCCACGGTTTCTCCCATGCGCACCAGCACCGCGCCAGACGCCTGGCGGGCAATCTCGCCCGTCTCCAATGTGACCTGATGATCGCCATAGGCAAAGGTCTTTTTCACAATCTCAAACATATTTTTCTTTCCTCTTGCTCAATTCAACAACGACAACCCAACAGGCTCTCCTGACGCGTCTTTGGTGCTTGCCGCCAGAAAACCCTGTGGATAAACGAAAAGAGCGCCCTGCCGACAGGCAGGCCGCCCCTTGCAACGGTTGCGCGAAAACGGCGTGGGCGCAACTCATGCAGGATGCCGCGCATCCCTTTATTTACGCAACCCCAGACGTTCGATCAGGTTGCGGTAGCTGCCCAGATCCTTGCCTTTCAGATAATCCAGCAATTTGCGGCGCTGGCTCACCATGCTGAGCAACCCGCGCCGGGAGTGGTGATCCTTTTTGTGCTCCCGGAAGTGTCCGGTGAGATCATTGATGCGGGCGGTCAGAAGCGCAATCTGCACTTCGGAAGACCCGGTATCGCCGGGCGCACGCTGGAATTCGGCGACAACTTTCGCCTTTTGTTCGGTCGTAACAGCCATTTCAAACACGCTTTCCAAAAACGGCGCCGCCCCGGTTTGAAAGAGCCAACGCCAGACCAATGAAACCAGAAGCGCGCAACACGCGCGAACACGCTACAATGACGCCCTCCCGGCAGGAACCTTGCGCGCTTCTTCGCGCACAGGAAAGCGTGATTCTATCAGTATCGGGATGCAGAGGATAGTGTCTTCTGATCGAGGGCAGTCCCGCCGTCGGCATGGCGCGTTTCGCCAGCGCAACGCCAAAATCCGCCCGCCGTCCGCGCATCCCGCGGGTTACCGCAGGCAAACAGGAATTCAATGGGAATGAATATCGAATGGCAGGAAGGCTGGTTTTCCGGAGCGCGCCGGGTCGCAAGCCCCAATTTCGACGCGCGCCCGGCGGGCGATCGGGTTTCGCTCGTCGTCCTGCACGGCATCAGCCTGCCGCCGGAAGAATTTGGCGGCGCCTGTGTAGAGGCGTTGTTTACCAACACGCTGGATTATTCGGCGCATTCTTATTTTGCGCAACTGGTCGGCATGCGCGTTTCCGCCCATTTTTTCATCCGTCGCGACGGCGCGCTGACGCAGTTCGTAAGCACGGAAAAACGCGCCTGGCATGCCGGAAAATCGCGCTGGAAAGACAGGGAAAACTGCAACGACTTTTCCATTGGCGTCGAGCTGGAAGGCAGCGATCGGCAGGCATTCACGGCGGCGCAATATGCCGCCCTCTGGCCGCTCGTTGCCGCCCTCTGCGCCCATTACCCGATTCGCGCCATCGCGGGTCACGAACACATTGCTCCGGGCCGAAAAACAGACCCCGGCCCCTACTTCGACTGGCCTGCGCTCGCCCGGCGTTTTCCGGGACAGGAAACGCCGCCGCGCCAGAATATTTCCGAAAACGCGCCCGAACCGGATTCCGGCGGCTAATCCGCGAATCCCCGTATAAGCGCGCAACCGGCGCGGATCAGGCGGGTTTCCTCCCCATTTTCCGCGCGAACGCCATCACGCCGATCAAAAAGAGGAAGATGACGCCTGAAACCCAGAAGAATTCCACCGCCGACAAGGTGGCGGCCTGGGTGTCGATGGCGTGGTTTACGAAAAAGAGCGCCTGTTGCTCGCTCATGCCTTGCTGTTTCAGGGCGTCCAGCGTGATTTGCGCCGCCGGATGGTAGGGGGTGATGGATTCGACAAGTTGCGCGTGGTGCAGGGCGGCGCGGTCTTCCCAGAGCGTGACCGCAATCGAGGCGCCGACCGCGCCCGCGGAGATGCGGGCAAAATTGGAAAGCCCGGCGGCGGCGGCAATGCGCGCCGGGGAAAGGCCGGAAATGATGATCGCCGAGAGCGGCACGAAAAACCCCGCGATGGCGATGCCCTGAATGAACTGCGGCCACACCACGTCCCAGAAGGTAATGTCGGTGTAAAACCGCGCGCGCATGAAGGAAGCAAGGGCAAAGACCAGAAAACCCAGCGCCACGATGCGGCGCGGATCGATCCGGCCCATGTTCTTGCCGACCATCGGCATGAAGAGAATCGCCAGAATGCCGATCGGCGCGGTGGCCAAACCCGCCCAAGTGGCGGTATAGCCCATGTATTGCTGCATCCAGAGCGGCAGGATGAGAATGTTGGCGAAGAAGACGCCGTAGCCCAGGGCGATGGCGAGCGTGCCGACCGTGAAATTCCGTTCCCGGAAGAGGCTCAAGTCGACGATGGGATGTTTTTCGGTCCGTTCCCAGATGAGGAAAAAGCAAAAGCCGACGACGGCAACGATCGCCAGTGCCACGATGACGGGGGAGCCGAACCAGTCCAGTTCCTTGCCGCGATCGAGCGTCAGTTGCAGCGCGCCCACCCAGAGGATGAGGAGCGCCAGACCCACGGTATCGACAGGCAGGCGCGCGGTGGGCAGTTCGCGGTGACGGAGCAGCATCCAGCTCATGCCCGCCGCCAGGAATCCCGCCGGGATGTTGATGTAGAAAATCCAGCCCCAGGTCATGTTGTCGGAAATCCAGCCGCCCAGGATGGGGCCGATGACCGGCGCGACGGTAGTGGTCATTCCCCAGATCGCCAGCGCGGTTCCGCTCTTGGCGGTTGGGTAGGATTGCAGGAGGAGCGACTGCGAGAGCGGAATCATCGGCCCGGCGACCAGACCTTGCAGCACGCGAAAGGCCACCAGCATCTCCAGGCTGTGCGCCATGCCGCAAAGCCAGGAAGCAAACGTGAAGAGCAGTGTTGACGCGACGAACACGCGCACCTGCCCGAAGCGTTGCGCGAGCCACCCCGCGAGCGGCACGGAAATGGCGTTGGCGACCGCGAACGAGGTGATGACCCAGGTGCCTTGGCTCGCGGAAACGCCAATGTCGCCCGCGATCGTCGGAATGGAGACATTGGCGATGGTGGTGTCGAGCACGTTCATCAGAGTGGCGAGCGCGAGCGAAAACGTCGCCAGCGCCCGCGTGCCGCCTTCGAGCGGCGGCACTTGGGGCGGATGCGGTTCCGGGGCGCTCATGACGATGCGCGCCCGCCGGATTCAGCGATTCGCGCCAATGTCGAAGGCATTGGCGCGACGGGC
>JAITJU010000250.1 GCA_031278735.1 Zoogloeaceae bacterium | reverse complement strand
AGAAAAGGGGAATGTTCGCCTGGACGCCCACCATTTTGGTGTCGTATTCGACGCCGATGCTGGTGTTGCTTTCGCTCTCGCCGATATTTTCTTTGCTGTTTCTATGTTGATGGGTTTTGCAGCCATCGTATCCTTTTTCAATGGAACATGAATTTGAAAGAGGTTTTGATATGAACGTTTCTAGTGCTTCAAATGTCGCAAATATATCCATCGGTTTGTACAAACCTGCAAACTGCGATAAAAAAATCGTGACGTGACGGCAATCATATCCAGCGCCGTTGGAAAACAAGACAGAGCGCGGACAAAAATCATGAGGATTCCAGGGGCGGCTGGCTATCGGCGGTTTTGCTCTTGCGCACCACTGTGGCGATGTCGACGCCGAGCAGTTCGGCGGCCTTGCGCTTGCTGCCGGTTTTCTGGATGGCGGCGTCGATCAGGGCGGATTCGTAGTTCCTGACGGCTTCGCGCAAGGAGAAACCGGCGGGGAAAGTCGGCACCGCCCGGGTGGGCGCGGAAAGCGCGGCGGCGGCGCCGGACAGGACTTCCGCCGCGGGGAGCGTTGCCATTTGTTCGCGCGGCAAATCGGCCTCACTCGCGATCCGGTCGCTGACCACGCCCAGATATTCGACGATATTCTGCAATTCCCGCACGTTGCCCGGATAGGCATATTCCTGCAAGCGGCGGCGGCAGTCGGCGTCTATCGTCAGGGGCGTCTTCCGGCGCTGGTTTACGTTGGCCAGAAAACGGTCCGCCAGCAGCGGGATCAGTTCCCGCCGTTCCCGCAACGGCGGGAGAAGAAGGGTTACGACGCTCAGGCGATAATACAGATCGCGTCTGAAACGTCCTTCCTCGACCAGCGTCAGCAGGTCGCGGTTGGTCGCTGCGATGACTTGCAGGCGCAGGCGGCGCGAAGCCGTGGCCCCGACGCGCTGGATGACGCCTTCCTCCAGCACTTGCAGTATCTTGGCCTGGCAGTGCAAGGGGATTTCCCCCACTTCGTCGAGAAACAGAATACCGCCTTCGGCGGCCTCGATCAGCCCTTTCTTGCCCTTGGAGGACGCGCCCGTAAAGGCGCCCCGTTCGTAGCCGAACATTTCCGATTCGAACAGGGTATCCGGGATGGCGCCGCAATTGACGTGCACGAAAGGACGCACGGCAGGGCCGGATCGGCGATGCAGCAGACGCGCCAGTTCGGTTTTGCCCACGCCCGATTCTCCCAGGATCAACAGACGGATGTTCATGGCAATGGCGCGCAGGCCCCGCTCCACGATGGCGGTGGTGGACGCGCCGCTGACGATGAGTTCGTCCGCCCCGGCAGGCGCGTCGTCGGCAGGCGCGGAGGTAAAATTCGGCGCGCCCGCCGCAAGCGGGATGACCCCGTCCGACAGGATCGGCAGACGAGCCGCCGCCAACGGCATGAAGCGCAGGCTCGTTTCCCCTTCGCCTTCGTACAGGCGGCGGGCAATCTTTTCCAGCGCGTCGAGATTGCGCAGCACGATCATGAAGTCGCTGCTCTCGCCGCTCCACCAGCGGTAGCTGCGCGTGGAAAGCAGGTAGGCGCGGCCATTGGCGTCGCATACGATCTTGTTGATGCGGGAACCATGCTCGAACGCTTCCAGCAGACCGGAACAATCAATGCGGGATTGCTGCACGAGGTCTTCCAGCGAATGTCCGATGACGGTCAGGCGATAGACCTCGTTGATGCTCTCGGCGGCGGAATTCATATAGCTCACGAGGCCGGATCGGTTGACCATGATGAGACCGTCGGGAATCAGGTCGCCCAGCACCCGCCAGCGTTCATCGACGTACAGTTCCTCGAAGTCGGTGATTTTTGGCGCGGCGACGGGCGAGGGATGCGGCGCGGCGAATTTCATGGGCGCGCCCTTTCGCTGCCGTTCAGTCCAGGCAGTGGTCGCAGGGAGAGCACGAAGTGATGCGGGTCTTCCTCGCCGATCGGCGCAATCTGCGCCTCACAGCGCAGGCAAGCGTCGAATTTCGTCCTGACCGTGGTTTGCCAGCGTCGCCGATCAAGCCAGCACCATTGTCGACCGCAGGGCAAAGGCGCCAGATCGATGATGTCTTGCACGTCGCGTCCGAGAAAGGCGCCCGTATCCCAGCCAAACAGCGTCTTGAAGGAGGAATTGACCGCCAGCAGCTGCCGGTCGCGGTCGATGACCAGAATGGCGTCCGGCAGCGCGGAAAGGATGTCTCGCACCGTGTCCGCCTCGTTTTTCAGGCGGGTTTGCGCCTGCCGGAAGCGGGTCACGTCGCGCAGCGTGCCGAAAATGCGGAAAAGGTAGTCATCGGTGATGCTGCAACGCACGTTGTTTTCCATGTAACGCACACTGCCGTCATGACACAGATCAGTGCTGGGCGCGTTATCTACGGAAAAGCCGGAATGGATGATCTGGAGAATGAACGCCTCGTTTTCGGGAATGCGCGGAAAATAGAGCGACACGGGCTGGCGCTCGATGTCCAGTCCTTCCGGCAGGCGATAGAGCCTCGTCAGCGCCTCGTTGCAGAACAGCCAGTGGCAATCGTTCTCGAATATCTGCCGCACAATCTCGCTGTCGCTCCTGCTGATGTCGACGGGTTCGGAAAACTCGATGCACCACATGGCTTCCGAGGAAGTCTGGGCGAAGCCGTGCAGCACCGCTTCGGCAAGCGCCAGGTTTTCCAGCCAGTTGCCGTGATGTTCGGCGTAACTGGCGGTAAAGCGCAGCAGGGACGAGCCGTCCGGACAGAGGGCGCGGTCGATGACGCCCGCGATTTTCCGGGGCAGACCGTTACGGCCAATGAAAGTCGCCAGGAGGTGCGCGGGCGCATTGTCTGGCGCATACCGCAGTCTTGCGAAGGCATCCGCCGAGGCGGCGTCCATTACTTCGCGCAGATTGCGATTGTCGCCCGGCGCAATGAACCGAGACGCGACATCATTGCAGCAGACGATGCGCAGATCATCATCGACGGCCAGCAGGAATATCGGCGCGGAAGCAAGGATATGTTCGGTTTGCATGGGGCTGCCTCTCAACATGATTTCCTTTCATGACGTGCAGGCGGTTGCGGCCCCGCGCCGGAATTCGCCTTCTGTTCTCGCTGCATCGACGCTTTGCTTTGTTCACGCGCTGTCCGGCAACATTCATAGCGAGAACCATGCCATGAACGCGCGCCGCGTTTTCCGCCCGAATCCGGGAACTCCGTTCGGCAAGCGATTTTCGGGACGCGCCTACTCATGCAGCATGTCATCGCAAAGCGGCTTCACCCGGGAGAATATTTCATCGAAATCCCGTATGGTTGTCTCCACCAGAGTTTCCTCCATGGCAGTGGAAAGCACGAAACGCCCCTTCTTCATGAGGTAATAACCCTTGACCAGCGCCGCCATGTGAACGCATTCGTAAAGCGGCATGTGATCTTCCAGCGTCTTCATGGAATCCGTGGCGTTTTCCACCCGTTTTTTTCGCGTGAAGTGATAGCCCGTGAAAGAGCCGCTGCCGGTAAAGACCACAGGCGCGCCGGATTTTTCCACTGCCGCCCGCAGACCTTGCCGCAGACGCTCTCCCAGACGGTCAAGCCGGTCTATCGCGGCTTTGGGGTAGTGCGCCAGGGCTGTCGCCCCGGCCGTCATGGAGAGGGGATTGCCGCTGAAGGTGCCCGATGCGCTCAACAGGACGTTATGGGCGGGCAAAAAACTTTTCATGATGTCTTCCCTGCCGCCGTAAGCCCCCACCGGCAGGCCGCCGCCGATGATCTTCCCCAGGGTCGTCAGGTCGGGCTCGACGCCCTCCAGCGCCGCCAGACCCCCCTCGCTCAAACGGTAACTGACGATTTCATCGAAAATGAGCAAGGCGCCATATCGGTCGGCCAAATCCCGCACTGCCCGCAAATAGCCCGGCTGCGGCATGATGAATCCGGCGGAGCCAAGCATGGGTTCCATGACGATTGCCGAAATTTCGTCTGGATGTTCCTTGATCGCCCGTTCCATCTGATCGACATCATTGAACGCCACGGGAATGACCAGGCCGGAAAGCTCATCCGCGACGCCCGGCTCCGTGACCCGCGCGGGCAGCGCGCCGGGGCGGCGCTTGCGGTCAATGGCCATGTTGACCGTGGAAAAATCGCTGGTGCCGTTGTAACCCCCGTCAATGCGGATGATGTACTTCTTCCGGTTGTAGGCGCGGGCGGCGCGAACAGCGTACATGACCGCCTCGGTGCCGGAATTGCAGAACTTCACCTTGTCGAGCGCCGGAATGCGGTCGGTGAGGTGTTTCGCCAAATCGTACTGGGGAAGGGTGGGCGCCGCGTACACCGTTCCTTTTTCAAGCTGCGCCTTGAGGGCTTCGGTAATGGGAGGAAAGGCATGGCCATGTATCAGGGACATGTAGTTGTTGATGTAATCGACATAGGCGTTCCCGTCCAGATCGTAGACCTCGCAGCCCGCCCCGCGCGCCACCGTGATGGCGTAAGGCGCGTAGGTGACGAGGATGCGGCTTTCGCCGCCGGGGATGATTCGCCGCGCCGCTTCGTAATGCGCGGCGGATCTGGGCGTCTTGCGGATATATTCCTGTTTCAGTTCCTCGTAAAGACTGGACGGCATTTCATTTCTCCATTGCAGTTTTTCTTGCGGACGACAAAAAACCGCGGCGCGGCCAATGCCCCATTGCGGCGTTCGCCGTCAGCCGATGCACCGTTCCAGGGCGTCGGCGAACACGAAGACATCCATCGCGCAGCCGTGAGTGGCGACGTTGTAGATGGGCGCATTGGCGTCGGTATTGACGGCGACGATCGTTTCCACGTGCTTCATGCCGTGCTGGTGTTGCACCGCGCCGGAAATGCCCAGCGCGATGTAGAGCTTGCAACTGCTCGCCACCTTGCCGGTCAGCCCTACCTGATGCGGCTTGGGCAGCCAGCCGGAATCGGCTACGGGGCGCGAGCAGCCCAGCGTCGCGCCGAGTTTTTCCGCCAGCGCGGCAAAACGCGGCACGTTTTTTTCGTCCTGGACGCCGCGCCCGATGGACAGGATGAATTCCGCCTTGCTGACGTCAATGTCCGAGGCGGGCGCTTCCTCGAAACCCATATGACGATAGCGCCCCTTGATGCCATCCAGCGACAGCGGCAGCGTGGTGATTCTGGCGTCGCCGTGTCCTTCCGGCGCCTTGAAGCTCGCGCCGCGCACGGTGAGCGTCACCACGGACTTGCCGGGAAAATCGAGTTCCACATTCACCTTGTTGCCGTAGCCGCCGCGCGTGGCGCGCAGTCCCGACGCGGCGACCGCGATGCCGAACACGTCGGCGGCAAAGCCGCTGCCCAGCTGCACCGCCAGCGCGGCGGCAAAGCTCACGCCGCTGGCGGAGTGTCCGATCAGAATCAGCGCCGGTTCATGCGCCCGCGCCGCGGCCATCACCGCCGCCTCGCTGACCGCCGCGTCGAAATGGGCGTTGTCCGTTTGCGCCAGCAGGATTTCATCGACGCCGGGGCGGTTCAGCGCCTCGGCGAACACGCGGGGCACGTCGCCCGCCACAAGCACCCGCACGGGGCCGCCCAATTGCGCCTTCACCGCCATCGCCGCGCCAATCAGGTCGGCGCTTGAATCCGCCAGGACGCCGCGCGTGTGCTCGGCGACAATCAATATCCCGCTCATGTCTTTTCTCCCATTTTTTCCCGAATGATCGCGACGACCTTGGCGGCGATTTCGTCGGCGCCGCCTTCCAGCATGGCCGCCCGCGTCGTCTGCGGCACGAACAGCCGGTTTATCCGGGCGGCGCGGCAGACGTCCTCGTTCGCCGCCTCGACCACGGCAATCGGTTTTTCCCTCGCCAGCTTGATCATGCGCATGGTGGCGTAGCGCGGCATGTTGCCGCCGGTCTGCATGGCGATCACGGCAGGCGCGTCGATTTCCACATTGTGCTGCACGCCGCCTTCCAGTTCGCGCGTTACCTGGAGTGTCGCGCCGCCTTCCCAGCGCGTTTTGACTGCCATGCCGACGCGCGGCAGACCAAGCAGGCTGGCAAGCGCGGCTCCGGTTGCGGCATTGGCCTGATCGCCCGACTGCGCGCCGGTGAAAATGAGATCGGGCTTTTCTTGCAAGGCAATGCCCGCCAGTACGCTGGCAATGACAATGGGATCGGCATCCGCCAGATGTTCGCCCCAGACGCGCACGCCGCGATGCGCACCCTTGGCGAGCGCCTTGCGCATGGCGTCCTCCGCGCCATCGGGTCCGATGGTCACCACCACCACTTCGCCGCCTTCCAGGGCTTCAATCGTCCGCAGGGCTTCTTCAAGCGCGGTGTCGTCCCATTCGTTCAGCAGATGTTCAAAGTATTCGTCTGGGATGGCGCGCTGATCATCCGTGAAGACGAAATCGTCGCCCAGTTTTCCGATTTGTTTGACCGGCACCATAATACGAACGCCATTTTTCGGCGGAATCTCATAGATGGGCAGACGCGCGGGCGCGACCGGCTTCGCCTGCCAGACTCCGGCAGGCGGCGGCAATGGCGCGGCGCTGGCTGCGGGCGCGGGCGGCGCGGCGGCGGCGGGCGACGCGGCAGGCAATGCGGCTGTGGGCAAAATGCGCCGCGCCAACACGTCGTCTATCTGTTTTGCAACCGTCAACGCGACTCGTTCGGCAATGGCGGCGGTAATCTTTTCGGTCAGGGCGGGCAGGTCGCGCAGGTCGAACGTGTCGAGCGCAACGGCCTTGGCGACCAGATCGGCAATGTCTTCCACGACAAAATCCTTTTCCAGACCAGCGGTCTTGCGGGCGTCTTCAAACATGGTGAGATCCTTGGGGCAACAGGTGACAAACACATCGATCCGGCCAAGCGCGGCGGCTTCGCGCATACGGAGTTCGGCGGGCTTCTGGCTGCCCGGTCGGTCGGGTATCCAGATGCGCCCGCCGCCCGCGCCACAGCAAAAGCTGTTGTCGCGGTTGCGCGGCATTTCGGTCAGACGACAGCCGATTTGTTCCAGCACCCGGCGCGGCGCGTCGTAGCGCCGGTTCAGCCTTCCCAGGTGACAAGGATCGTGAAGGGTGACGGTGAGACCCAGGGGCTTTTTCACCACGAGCGCGCCGCATTCCAGCAGATCGCGGAGCAGTTCGGTGTAATGCACCACGGGCGTGATTTCGCCGAATTCCGGGTATTCGTTGCAAAGCGTGTTGAAGGTGTGCGGATCGGTGGTAACGACGCGCCGAAACGCCTTTGCCCTGGCCATCTCGCCCAGATTGTGCTCGACCAGCGACTCGAACAAGCCTTCCTCGCCGATGCGGCGCACGTCGTTTCCGGCGGTTTTTTCGCCGTCGTAAAGCAGGCCGAAATCCACCTTTGCCGCCCGGAACAGCCGCGCCACGGTGCGGCTGACCTGTTGATTCCTCGGATCGAACGACGCCTGATCGCCGACGAACCAGAGCAGATCGGCGCTCTCCTTGCGCGCGTCCTTGATGGTGAATTCGAGTTCCCTCGTCCAGGCGGCGCGTTTTCTTGCCGGTTCGCCGAAGCTGTTGCCGGAAGCGCCAATCGTGTCAAGCGTGGCGCGCAGGAGCGGATCGATCTGGTCGCTTTCCACCAGTTGTCGGCGCATTTTGACGATTTTCACCGGATGCTCGATGCCGACCGGGCAAATCTCCAGGCAGGCGCCGCATGTCCGGCATGACCACAGGGTTTCCGGGTCGATGACGTCGCCAATCAGGCGCTTGCCCGGTAAATCGCGCCCTTTTGCCACGTTGTTGTGCAGGCGCAAATCGAGAATGAAATCGCGCGGACTCAAGGGATAACCCGCCGCGCGCGCCGGGCATGCTTCGTGGCAGCGACCGCATTTGGCGCAGGCGTCAAGGTCGAGCAGGTCTTTCCAGGAAAAATCGGCGATTTTTCCGACACCCGCCGCCGCGCCTTCCCGTGCCTTGGGCAACCGCCGCAGCGCCAGCGGATCGCGCGCGGCGAGCGACCCCAGGGCGGCAAGAATGTGTTTCGCCTTGTACCACGGCAAGGCAACGAGGAAGGTCAGCGCGGCCAACCCGTGAAACCACCAGTTCATCACCCGCGCCTGGTGGAGCGTATCCTTGTCCAGAACGGAAAACAGCGCGCCCAGCCAATGCCCCGCCGGTTCCCACACGCTCCAGTCTGGCCGTTCCATCGCGTGGCGCAGACCTTCCTGCGCGAACCCCGTGGCGATGATGACGAACAGGGCGATCAGGAAAATCCAGTCTTCGCGCTTCCACTTTCGGGCGGCGGGACGCGCTTTCGCCTCGCCCGCGTATGCGCGCCGGTAATCGAGTTTTTCCGGTTGGCGAACGCCGCGCCGCCACATCATCAGCAATAAGCCCGCCAGCACCGACAGTCCGGCGAGGTCGAGCGTCAGGCCGAAGAACCGGAAAAACGCGCCTTTCCAGTATGTGATGCCAAACAGCGGCTTCAGGATGTCGTATTCCAGCGTGATGATTGCGGTACCGACGAAGAGCAGCGCGAAACCGAAGAAGATCGCCGCGTGCGCCATGCCCGCGAAGGCGTCGCGGCGGCGCAGCGTGCGATGGGTGAGGATGTCCGCGCACAATTTTCCGACGCCCGCCGTCCAGCCGGGAAAGCCCGGCGCGGGCTGTCCGCGCTGGTATTTCCGAATGGCGCCGACAATGCCCCAAATCGAAGCGCCCATGGCGGCAAAGCCCAACAAGTAAAAGGCCGTGACCGCGAAAGGACTTAAATTCCAGAATAAGGCTCTGGTATCTTCCATGATGAATGACTCGTCAAAACCCGTGTGGGCATGCGCCCGTATGGGCGTATGGCGGATGAGAGCGCCCCGCGCCCGCCGCGACCGGATCGTCCTTCATTGGTGCAAGGGCGCGGCGGGCGCCGGTTCATGCCGCCTCGACCTGCGGACGCGCGTCGCCCAGATTTGGCAAGGTTTCCGCGCCCCACAACTGGCGTTCGCGAATCCACGGCAGCGGGTACTGCGGATGCGGACTGTCGAATTCCCGCGCCAGGCGGTGGCCTGCGAAAGTGGCGCCAGAAATCTGCATCGGCGCGTGACAGTCCCCGATGCGATACACCGCCTCCACCCCGTTCTTTTCCCACTCGTTCTTGCGGCGCTTCAGTTCCTGATACAACTCATGATTCGGCACGCGCGAAGTCGCCAGGATTACCGTGTCGGCCTCCAGCACGACAATGTCCTTGCTTTCGCGGCGCGGCAGCTCGCCCGTGACCGGATCCCGCAGCGCCCAACCGTGGCGATAGAGATGGAACAGGGTCAGCTTGCCGTTCTCGAAGGATTCCGGCCAATGGTTGCGGAACACGGTAATGCCCTTTTCATGCATCATCCGCTTGTTGTTCTGCACTTCCAGCGTGAATTGGCTGTACTCCGCCGGATCGGACATGTTGGTGACGAGCCACACCTTCTTGCCGAGATCGGCTGCCCATTCCGCCATGCTGATGCCGGTGAAATGACCGTCGCCATCCAGCACCACCACGCGCTCGCCCACGATTGGCTTGCCCGCCACCAGCTGTTCGGGGGTGATGCAGCTGGGAAACGATGCATCCAGTCCCGGAACCGGGCTGTGTCCTTCCGCGCCCAGGCCATCCTCGCGCCAGTGCGAGCCGGTGGCGATGACCACCCTGTCCGCGCCGTATTCGAGCACATCGTCAGCGCTCATCTTGCCGACGCCCAGATGCACTTCAACATTCTTCAGCTTGGCAAGCTGCAACTGACGCCAGGTGATGGCGCGGCTCCATTCGTTCATGCGCGGATACTTGACCACGTTTTTCAGGTGTCCGCCCAGTTCGGCTTCCGCCTCGCGCAAGTGCACATCGTAACCGCGCTCGCCCAGCACGCGGGCGCACTCCATCCCGGCAGGGCCGCCGCCGACGACCAGCACCGAGCAGGCGTCCTTCACCTTGTCGAAGCGTTCCGGGTGCCAGCCGCGCCGATATTCCTCCATTGCCGTCGGGTTCTGCGTACAGTTCAGAAGCCCGCACTGGTTGAACTTGGAAACGCACTGATTGCAGCCAATGCACTCGCGGATGTCTTCCAGCCGACCTTCCTCGATTTTTTTCGGCAGGAAAGGGTCGGCAATGGAAGGCCGCGCCGCGCCGATGATGTCGGCAACGCCGCTCTTCAGGAGATTCACCATGTCGTCCGGGCTGGTGTAGCGGCCATTGACCACCACCGGCGTCGCGCCCACAACACGCTTGGCTTCCTTGACGAAGGGAACCATCCAGCCGGACTTGCGAAAACGCGATGATCCCGCGTCTTCGCCCCACTCCTCGTAGTCGCCGATCTTGACCGAATAGAGGTCGCACACGCCTTCCCTGTGCAGCAGTTCCAGCGCCCGGATGCCCTCGTCGGTGGCCTGGATGCCGTGCGGGCCTTGCAAGGTATCGATCTCGTAGCGCGTGGTGATGGCGCTTTCATCGCCGCAGGCGCGTTTCAGGGCGGTCATCACCTCAATGTAGAAGCGCGCCCGGTTTTCCAGCGAGCCGCCATATTTGTCCGTGCGCTTGTTGTAGCGACGCTCCAGGAACTGCACCGGCAGCGTGCTGTCGCCCGCGGTCACTTCCAGCAGGTCGAAACCGGCTTCCTGCGCCCGCCTGGCAGCCAGGACGTACATCTGGATCAACGCCTTGATGTCGTCCTCGTCCGCTTCCGCCGCATAAATGGTGCGCGCCGGCAGCAGGTTGGAAGGCAGGCTGGAGGCCGAACGTGGAACCTCGCGCGCTTCCAGCCCCGGCGAATGTACGCCGCCATACCACAATTGCACGCCGGAGAGACCGCCGTGCCTGTGTATTTCGGCGCACATCGCGCCCAGATTCCTGACGTCGCCCTCATCCCACAAGCGGGCGGAAGTGTAGGGAAACTCGTCGGATTCGGGATGAATCGAACAGAATTCGGTAAATACCACACCCCAGCCGCCTTCCACCTTCGTGCCCCGGAACAGGGCCTGGGCGCCCGGCCGATCGGAACCCAGCCCGCAGCAGTGGCTCGACTGAAAGAAGCGGTTGGGAGAGACCTTCGGGCCGATCTTGATCGGCTCAAACAGAATGTCGTATTTCGGATCACGTGCCATGATATCGTCCTTGTCGTTTGAATGTTGGTTGGGCCAAGAGATGCAAAAACGCTCTCTCGACCCCCTATAACAACATTCATGCCATGTCAGCACGAATCCATAAAATCGTTTTGAATCACATAATTACGCTTGGCAATAAAAATGCCGCGCTGCAATCTGGCATCACTTCGCTCAATACGTGATGCAAAAAATCATGTTCCTGCCCGGACTGAAAAACACCTGGATGGCGTCGTCGCGAAACTGAATGTCGGCGAGCCATCATCATAAGGATTGGGCTGTGTTCACGCCACGCAGGGCTTCAGCGACAAGCACATGATGAATATGGCAAGCACGGAGTCGGGCTTGCCGCAGCGGATGAAGACTCGGCGCCAACGAGCAGACTGTTCTGCAATTCGTAGCCCACATCACGTAGCCCGCATCTGCCGACGGCTCATTTGCAGACGATCCCGCTTCGCCTCGTGATTCCCGCGGTACCGCCTCAAGCAGCCGCGGATGCACAAGTAAAATCTGCGCAGAGGAATTTGGATTTTATTGCTGAAAGCAAAAAATCATCAACGACACAAAGATAACCCCATGATTTTTTGATTTTTTTATACTTCATGAGAAAAAACGACGAAATCCCTATGGTGCCGGAGAGAGGAGTCGAACCTCCGACCTTCGCATTACGAATGCGCTGCTCTACCAACTGAGCTACTCCGGCGGGAGCGCGGATTATAGGATTTCGCGGAGTGGCGCGCAATGCCCGGGCGCTCCGCGCTTCACCGGACAAGTTTCCTGGTTTCCCTTCCGTCTGGCGGCTCCCGCCATTGTCACATTGAGAAGGTCTGGCCCTGCCAGAAAGGCGTTAAGCGGCGGGCTGCCTCTTCCCATCCTGCCCGGCTTGCTTCGCTGTCGCAAGAAGTCCTTTTCACGGGGCGCTTTCTCAATCGGTAAGCGTGAACAAATTGTTCTGCGCAAACCAGTTTCGGCATGCCGGAGCATTTTGGTTCCTGGGGATTTCAGGCGGCTTTGCCGCGCGCGGATTGTCTTGCGCGCCAGAGCATACTCAGCAGCCTCACCCTCGGCGCGTTCGTCGAACACGGAGAAGAAGGCGACTACGACACCCACAACAGCTTCGCCAACGCCGCCAGCGCGCGGCGACGGCAAGGCCGATTACACCGGCGGCGGCCTCCTCGCGCGTCTCGTCTTCAACGAAACGGAAACCGGCCACTGGCAGGCGGAAGCCTCCGCCCGCCTCGGCAGGGTGAAGCTGGACTTTTCCGCCCGCGACCT
>JAITJU010000213.1 GCA_031278735.1 Zoogloeaceae bacterium | reverse complement strand
AAAAAGGAAGAGAAAAAGAAAACGCCGCCCAAACCCGCCGTCGCGCCGGATTTCAGGGAACTGCTCCGACAGGAGGAACGGGAAAAACAAAACAGGGAACGCGCCAATCAGGAAGCGCGCCTGCTGGCGGAGGCGGAAGCCGAGCGGCGCGCCGTCGGCCTGAAGGCCGCCGAAGACGCCTGGAGCGCCCAGATTGGCCGCAAGATACGCGGCAACATCGTCCTGCCCCTCAACATTCAGGGCAACCCGGAATCCGTGTTCGAGATCAGCCTGCTGCCCAACGGCGAAGTGATTCGGGACAAGGTGCGCCTGATCGCCTCCAGCGGCAACCCCGCGCTGGACGAGGCCATCGCGCGCGCCATCTCGAAATCGTCGCCCCTGCCCAAACCCGAAGATCCGGCGGCGTTCAAGCGCACACTCACGATCATTTATCGCCCCTACGACAATTGATCCAATCAGAAGACAAGCGACCGCCGCCCTGGCGCGCTCCCGAACAAGCTATCCGTTCTCCGCGTCGGCGCAGTCATTGACTTTTTTTGCCCTTCGTTCCCCGTTGACGCCTGTTGTCGCGCTGCACTAAGCTCACGCGTATTTGGGCGGGCATAAGCGCATGAAGGATTTTCGGTTTTCTTTTCTGGTGACCTTCGTCTGCCTGTTGCTGGCGGGGTATTGGGGAGTGCGCAGCGGCATGGGTCTGTTTTCCGCGCTTGTCCTGACTGCCGCGCTGGGCGTGATGGAAGTCAGCCTTTCCTTCGACAACGCGGTGGTCAACGCTTCCATATTGAAGGACATGAGCGAACGCTGGCAGCGGATTTTTCTCACGCTCGGCATTCTGGTCGCGGTATTCGGGATGCGGCTGTTTTTCCCCATCGCCATCGTCGCCGTCGCGACGGGGTTGGGCATGGTGGAAGTCTCCGCGATGGCGCTGGCGCAGCCGGAAGCATACGCGCGTCATCTGGCGGCCAATCACGCAAGCATTGCGTCTTTCGGCGGCATGTTCCTCCTTTTGGTGTTCCTCACTTTCCTGTTCGACGCCGAACGCGAGCTTTTCTGGCTGGGGCGCATCGAAGCCCGCCTTGCCCGCCTGGGCGAACTGAAAACCATGAGCGTTCTGCTGGCTTTGCTGGCGCTTCTGGGCGTTTATCTGTGGATGCCGCTGCCGCCGCCCGCGCGCCTGAGCGTATTGAGCGCCGGCGTGAGCGGCGTGGCGGCGTTCATGCTGGTCAATAGCCTCGATCACTTTTTCGCCAGCGCGGCGAAAGACGAAAAAGCGGCCAATATGTCCAATACGGTCAATGTGGCCAAGCGCAACGGCGTGGCGGGCTTTCTTTATCTGGAAGCGCTGGACGCCTCTTTTTCCTTCGATGGCGTCATCGGCGCCTTTGCCATTACCCGCGACGTGGTCGTCATCATGCTGGGACTGGGCATAGGCGCGATGTTCGTGCGTTCCCTCACCGTGCACCTCGTCCGCCGGGGGACGCTGGATGAATACGTCTTTCTCGAACACGGCGCGCATTACGCGATCGGCGCGCTGGCGGTCATCATGTTGGCGGGAATCGTCTGGCGCGTCCCGGAAATCCTCACCGGACTCGTCGGCGTCGCCTTCATCGCGCTGGCGCTGATTTCCTCCATCCGCTACAAAAAAAGCGGTAAAACGGAGGGCATTATGAATGTCCCGCCCCGAAAACCCGGCATCTGATGTACTATTTACCCCGGCGGGTCTCCCCGCATCGCAGAGTGGTGAACCTGGTCAGGGCCGGAAGGCAGCAGCCACAGCCATTTTCCGCGAGTGCCGGGGGTCGGGCTCGCCACTTTTCTTTTCTCTGGATTCTGGAACCGGGCGCATGAGCTATCAGGTGCTGGCGCGCAAATGGCGACCGCGCAAATTCTCGACGCTGGTCGGGCAGGAACATGTGGTCCGCGCCCTGACCCACGCCTTGAATGAAAAACGTCTGCATCACGCCTACCTGTTTACAGGCACACGCGGCGTGGGCAAGACGACCATCGCCCGCATTCTGGCAAAATCCCTGAACTGCGAGGCGGGCGTTTCCGCCGACCCCTGCGGACGTTGTTCGGCTTGCCAGGCCATTGATGTCGATCGCTTTCCCGATTATCTCGAAATGGACGCGGCCTCCAACCGCGGGGTCGACGACATGGCCGCCCTGCTCGAACGCGCGATATACGCGCCCGTGCAGGGACGCTACAAGGTCTACATGATCGACGAGGCGCACATGCTTTCCGGGCACGCCTTCAACGCCATGCTGAAAACGCTGGAAGAACCGCCGGAACATGTCAAATTCATTCTTGCGACCACCGATCCGCAAAAGATTCCCGTCACGGTGCTTTCCCGCTGTTTGCAATTCAACCTGAAACAGATGCCGGTCGCCGCCATCGTTCAGCATCTGACAACCACGCTGAATGCCGAGGGCGCTTCTTTCGACGTCGAGGCGCTACAGGAAATCGCGCGCGCGGCGGCAGGCAGCATGCGCGACGCGCTCTCCTTGCTCGATCAGGCCATCGCCCACGGCGCGGGCGCGGTCAATGCCCGCGAAACGCGGGAAATGCTGGGCGCGGTGGACACGACCTATCTGCTGGCGCTCTTCACGGCGCTGGCCGAGGCGGATGGCGAAAAAATGCTGAATATCGCCGAAGACATGCAAACGCGCAGCCTTTCCGCCGCCAATGCCCTACAGGAAATGGCGGTATTGCTGACGCGCATGCAGCTTTTGCAACTGGCGCCCGGCTGCGCGAGCGATACGCGCGCGACGGACGCGCAACTGGCGACGCTGGCGCAAAATTTTTCGCCCGCCTTCATCCAGCTGGCCTATCAAATCGTGACGCAGGGACGCGCGGATTTGCCGCTGGCGCCGGATGAGCACAGCGGTTTTCTCATGACGCTCCTGCGTCTTCTGGCTTTCGAGCCGATGCGCGTATCCGGCGCGCGCGAGACATATCCGCCCGCGCCAATGACGACGCCGACGCCCAAAGCGCGGGCAGACGAGCCGCCCGTTGCGCCCCAAAAAGCCGAAGCGTCGGAAAGCGCCTACAGTGATGACGCGCCCGGGAAAAGGGAAAACGCGCCGCCGCCTGTCCTCTCCGCAGAAGACGCGCAGTGGCATGCGCTTACGGCGGCGCTTAAAGCCAAACTTGGAGCCGGCCCGGCGCAATCGCTGGCGCAGCACTGCACGTTGCGCCACTTGGAAGACGCGCGCTGCGTCCTGCGGCTATCTACCGAGCGCCAGTCCCTGTTTTCTCCCGTCCTGCAAAATCGGCTGGAACAGGCATTGCGCGAACACCTTGGCCGCAACATCGCGCTTTCCATCGAAATCGACGACGATACAACCCAGATCACGCCTGCGCAAACCGCGGCGACGCAACAGCGGACGCGTCAGAAAACGGCCGTGCGCGCCATCGAAAACGATACCTTCGTACGCGAAGCGATGGAGCATCTGGACGCTGTGGTGGACACGAATTCCATTCAGTTTATCCCGCATTCCTCGCAACAAACCGACACTGGAGAATGACCATGATGAAAGGCGGACTGGCCGGTCTGATGAAACAGGCGCAAGCCATGCAGAATAACATGCAGAAAGCGCAGGAAGAACTGGCGCTCACGGAAGTCGAAGGCCAGGCGGGCGGCGGCATGGTCAGAATAATCATGACCTGCGGTCACGACGTGCGCCGGGTAAGCATTGACGCCGGCGCGATGGATGACAGGGAGATGCTGGAAGACCTGGTGGCCGCCGCCGTCAATGACGCGGTGCGGCGCGGCGAAGAAAAAAGCAGGGAACGCATGGCAAATTTCACGGCGGGATTGAATCTGCCGCCCGGCATGAAACTGCCCTTCTGATGGCAAGCCCGGCGGCCTCGCGCGGCGGCGTCATGCCGCGCGTACTTTCCGGTTTGCAGGAAGCCCTGTGCCGCCTGCCGGGCGTCGGCCCGAAATCGGCGCAGCGCATGGCCTATCACCTGTTGCAGCATGACCGTGCCGGCGCAACGCAACTGGCCGCAGCCCTGCAACACGCCCTCACGGATTTGCGCCATTGCCGCCGCTGCAACACTTTTTCCGAAACCGAACTGTGCGAACGTTGCGCCTCGCCGCACCGCGACGCAACGCGGTTGTGCGTGGTGGAAACGCCGATAGACATGAACATGCTGGAGCAGACCCAGGCATATCAGGGGCTTTATTACGTATTGATGGGACGCGTGTCGCCGCTGGACGGTATGCCGCCGCAGGCGCTGGCGCTGGAAAAACTGGTGGAGCGGGTGGCGGACGAAAAGGTGGAAGAGGTGATTCTGGCAACCAATTACACCAACGAAGGCGAGGCCACGGCGCATTACCTCTCCGCCCTGCTGGCGAACAAGGGCGTGACGGTCAGCCGTCTGGCGCGCGGCGTTCCGGTCGGCGGCGAACTGGAATTCGTCGATCCCGGCACACTGGCGCAGGCCCTGCGCGAACGCATCGGCTATTCGTGCGCGGCAAGATCGCCGGGGAAAACCCCGTAAGCGCGCGACTTCAGGTTACAACCCGAAACAAAGGCGGGCGCGCGCGCAACAGTTGGCTTACATATCGGGATTCTAATGTGCGCTGAATGAACGTCGGCATGACGACGCGCATTCTTCCCGCACTCATTGAAAGGAAAGAATCATGAACCTGAAACTCCCCATAGTCGCCCTCATGGCGGCCACTTTGACGTTTGGCATGGGTGCCGCTTACGCGGGCGGCGACCTGGAATGCCCGGGCGGCGGCTATCACAATGGC
>JAITJU010000142.1 GCA_031278735.1 Zoogloeaceae bacterium | reverse complement strand
GATCGCGCAGGATGGCGCGCGATTCCGTCTGGGCAAGGTGAGCTGGCTGATTCAGGATGACAAGGAAGATAACCTCAATCTGGGCGTTTCCATGCTGCCGGGCGACCCCGAAGGCGTGGCCGTGCGCTCGCTTACCGCGCCGCGCGGCGATCGGGAACCCTATATTCCGGTTTTCCGCCTGCCGCCGCTGACGCCCGGCGGCGAAGCGCTGCTGGTTCTGCCCAAGGGCATGTTCGCCACGGCGCGCGGGCTTTCACTGGCGCACAACGAAACGCTGCTGCGCGTCAACCTGCAAAAGATCGTCCAGCGCGGACTGGATTTCGAGGTCGCCAGCTATCTGACCGTGGAATGAAGCCGCCATAAATTCAAGCGGCAAGATCGCCTTGAGCGCGCAAAGACGCGCGTGACGCGGACGGGTCACGCGGCGAGAATCAGGCCGAAAGTGAAAGCGTCTGGCTCATGCCGGGGGGGGGGGGGGCGCTCCAGCGCCGCAGACAGGATTGCCAACCAAACGCTATACTGGCGCGACCGCGCGGCGGGCGCGTTTTTTTTGCAACCTGTTTTATTTCAATACCATGAACGATGACAACCTGACGCATTTTGGCTTTCAGAAAGTGCAGGAGAGCGACAAGGAAAAAAAAGTGGCGGAAGTTTTTGATTCCGTCGCCAGCCGTTACGATCTGATGAACGACCTCATGTCGGCGGGATTGCACCGGCTGTGGAAACGTTTTGCCGTGGCGCAAAGCGGCGTCCGCGAAGGAGCGCGGGTGCTGGACATCGCGGGCGGCACCGGCGATTTGTCGCTCGCCTTTGCCCGGCGCGTCGGCAGGACAGGGCAGGTATTGCTGACGGACATCAACAACGCCATGCTGACGCGTGGCCGCGATCGGCTGCTGGATTGTGGTCATCCAACGCCGGCCGCGCAATGCAACGCCGAATCGCTGCCTTTCCGGGATGATATTTTTGATTGCGTCATCGTCTCGTTCGGTCTCAGGAACATGACCCGCAAGGACGCGGCGCTGGCGGAAATGCGCCGGGTGCTGAAACCCGGCGGGCGTTTGCTGGCGCTGGAATTTTCACACGTCTGGAAACCGCTCGCGCCGCTCTATGATCTGTATTCCTTCAAGGTCATTCCGAAAATCGGCCAGCTCATCGCCCATGACGCGCCCAGCTACCGGTATCTTGCCGAATCCATCCGAATGCATCCGGATCAGGAAAGCCTGAAATCCCTCATGGAATCCGTCGGTCTGGAACGGGTCGAATACTTCAATTTGTGCTTTGGCGTGGTTGCCCTGCATCGGGCGTACAAATTTTGATGTCCGCGCGCTTCCTGTTTCCCGGACGCCCCGCCTTGCCGACGGGCTGGGTCGCGGTCTGGCGGCGCAACTTTTTCGTCTGGCGCAAACAGGCGCTGCCCGCCGTGCTGGGCAATCTTGCCGACCCCATGATTTACATGTTCGGGCTGGGCTACGGCCTGGGGGGATTGCTGCCTTCGCTGGAAGGACAGCCCTATGTGGCCTTTCTCGCGGCGGGCGTCATCTGCGCCTCCACCATGAACGCCGCCAGTTTCGAGGCGCTGTATTCGGCTTTTGCGCGCATGCGCGAGCAAAGGACATGGGAAGCCATCCTCAACACGCCGCTGGGACTCGCGGACGTGCTTCTGGGCGAAATGGTCTGGGCGGCCAGCAAGGCCTTCCTTTCCGGCGCGGCCATTTTGCTGGTCATTGCCCTGATGGGCCTGGCAAGGGACGCCCTGGCGCTCTGGGCGCTGCCGACGATCTTTCTGACGGGGCTGGCCTTTGCCGCGCTGGGGCTGGTTTTTACGACGCTGGCCTCGTCCTATGGCTTCTTCATGTATTACTTCACCTTGTTCATCACGCCCATGACCCTGATTTCCGGCGTCTTTTTTCCAGACGATCAATTGCCCGTCTGGCTGGCCACGCTCGGCGCCTGGCTGCCGCTCGCGCATGGCGTCGCGCTGACGCGACCGCTCCTGCATGGCGATCTTCCCCCGGACATCCTGGCGCACATCGCCGCCCTGCTCCTCATCACCCTCGTCGCCTGGCGCGTCGCGCTCACCCTTGCCCGCCGACGGCTGATGTGACGGAAAGCGGGCGCGGCGCGATTCCGGCTTCAGCCGACTTGCCGCTCCGCCGCAAAGTGCTGCTCCGCCGCCGCGATGGCGCTGTCGATGTCCGCCTCCGTGTGGGCGGCGGAAACGAACCCCGCCTCGAAGGCCGAAGGGGCGAAGTAGTGGCCGGATTCCAGCATGGCGTGGAAGAAACGACCGAAGGCGGCCGTGTCGCAGGTCATGACCTCGGCGAAGTTGCCGGGACAGGAAGCCCTGAAATAAAGGCCGAACATGCCGCCGATGTTTTGCGCGCAAAAAGCGACGCCATGCCGTTGCGCGGCGGCCGTCACGCCCTGGCAAAGCTGTCGGGCGCGGGCGGCGAGATTTTCGTGGAATCCCGGCTTCTGTATCTGTTTCAGGGTGGCAAGCCCCGCCGCCACCGCCACCGGGTTGCCGGAAAGCGTGCCCGCCTGATACACCGGTCCCAGGGGCGCGATTTTTTCCATGATTTCCCGTTTGCCGCCGAAGGCGGCCAGCGGCATTCCGCCGCCGATCACCTTGCCGAAGGTCGACAGGTCGGGCGTGACGCCGAACAATCCCTGCGCGGATTCCAGGGCGACGCGAAAGCCGGTCATGACCTCATCGAAAATCAGCACGGCGCCGTGACGGGCGGTCATTTCCCGCAGGAGGGCGAGAAAGCCGGGCGCGGGCGCGATCAGGCTCATGTTGCCGGCAACCGGCTCCACGATGACGGCGGCGATGTCGTCGCCTTGCCGGGCAAAGGCTTCCGTCAGGGCGGCGGCGTCGTTGTAGGGCAACGCCAGCGTATGACGGGCGGTATCCGCCGGCACGCCGGCGGAGGAAGGGTTGCCGAAGGTCAAGAGGCCGGAGCCTGCCTTGACCAGCAGGCTGTCGCTGTGGCCGTGGTAGCAGCCTTCGAATTTCACCAGCAGGTCGCGTCCGGTATGGCCGCGCGCCAGACGGATGGCGCTCATGGTCGCCTCGGTGCCGGAGGAGACCAGACGCGCCAGTTCCATGGAAGGGACGAGCCGGCAGAGCAGGTCGGCAAGCTCGGTTTCGGCGGCGGTGGGCGCGCCGAAGGAAAGCCCGTCGGCGGCGGCCTTTTGCGCGGCCTCGACGACTTCGGGATGCGCGTGGCCGAGGATCAGCGGCCCCCAGGAACCCACGTAATCCAGATATGCCTTGCCTTCCGCGTCCCAGACCCGCGCGCCGCGTCCTTTCTCGAAAAAACGCGGCGCGCCGCCCACGGCGCGGAAAGCCCGAACGGGGGAATTGACGCCGCCGGGAATGTGTTTCTGGGCGCGGGCAAACAATTCGGCGTTGGTGCTCATGAGGCAATCTCCTTGAAAAGTCGTTGGTAGGCGCGCGCCCGCGCGCGAAGGCGCGTGGGCGCGCGTCGAAAAAGATCGCTGATGACGGCCAGCATGGCCGCGCCCGCCGCGATCAGCGGCGCGGCGTTATCCAGCGTAACGCCGCCGACGGCGCAGACGGGCAGGCAAAGTTCGGCGCGGGCGCGGACAAGCAGGAAAGACGGCGCCAGCGGCGCCAGCGGCTTGCTGGGGGAAGCCCGCATCGCGCCAAAGGCAAGATAGCTTGCGCCCGCCGCCGCCGCCTCTTGCGCGCGTTTGAAATCATTGTAACAGGAGGCGCCGATGATGGCCTGATCGCCCAGCAGACGGCGGGCGGCGGCGACGTCGCCGTCGTCGCGTCCCAGATGCGCGCCGTCCGCGCCGATGTCGGCGGCAAGGCGGATATCGTCGTTGAGGATCAGCAGGGCGCGACGACGGCAAAGTTTTTGCAGCGCCGTTGCCTGGGCGCGGCGCAATTCGCCGTCCGCCGTCTTGTTGCGGTATTGCAGCAAGCGGCAGCCGCCGTCAAGCAAGGCGTCGACCCGTTCTTCCAGCCAGCGCGTGTCCGCCGTGTCGGGGGTGAGGGCGTAGAGTCCGGCGAGTTCAGGCGTTGTCATGGCGCCGCCAGAAACGGTCGGGAAAGCGTTGTCCCTTGCCGGGCGAAAAAGCGTGAAAAAGGCTTTTCCAGGTGAAATCCTGCGCGGCGCGCACGGCGTTTCGCATGGTTTCTCCTTGCGCCAGAAACGCGGCGCATGCGGCGGCCAGTGTGCAGCCAGAGCCGTGAAAGCCACCCGGAAGACGCGGCCAGCGGCTTGCGTCGAGAAGGCCGCTCGTGTCGTAAAGACGGTTGCAGACCTGTTCTTCCGCCGTATGCGTTCCGGTGATCAGAACGTGTCGCGATCCCAGGACGAGGAGGCGCGCGGCAATTTGGGCGAAATCGTCCGCATTGTCCAGATTGTTCGCGCCGCGACCGCTCAGGCGGCAAGCCTCCGGAAGG
>JAITJU010000105.1 GCA_031278735.1 Zoogloeaceae bacterium | reverse complement strand
TGAAACTCCTGCGTCTGCCGGAATCATTGCACGCAAAGCTGGACGCGGCGGCTTTGGCGCGGTTTTTCGCCAATTTGCGCCAGATTCCCGGCATCACCCAGGTTAAGCTGAACGCGCTGGCACGATCCTGCACCATTACCTACACGCCTTCCCTGCTGCCCGACCATGTCTGGCGCGAGACGTTCGTCACGCCGCCCCCGCTTTCGCCAACCGGACAAGATTTTTGGGCGGCGCTGCAACGAATCTTCCCGACATGCGGGGATCAGGAGGCGGAAGAGAAATGAGCGCCATTCATCAGTCTGCACGAAACCCCATGCCCGCAAACGCTTTTGGCATAAATCGGCATTTACCCAAGAAAAGCCCGGAAAGATGCGGACGCCCAAGGTAACGCGGCACAGAACGCCGCATCGCCCGTGTGCGCGAAAATACCTGCGCAACCCCGTCAGGCAGCGCCTTCATCCCCGCCGCCAGGCCGCTTGCGCTGCTGCCGCGGCTCGTCGCCAGACCGTGCAGGGTGCGCTCATGTGCTTGATGCCTGACCTGGGTGAGATTCGATCTTCGCCCGTGGGATGCCTTCTGCACGGAATAAAGACCAGCTGCGGCGTGGGATGGAATCGGACGGAAGCAGCGGACGGAACCCGACAATCATCGCCATACAGACGATTGCATCTGTGCGGATGATGACTGGGCGGACGCAGAGCGCGTCCATTTTCCACGCGCTTATTTCAGGCTTCCGCCTCATGCTAGAATGACACCCTTCCTTGTCTTGACTTGACAATATCATGAAACGCGGCGAACGGAGCGAATACGCCCGCATTGGCGCGGCGAGCGAGGTCATGGGCGCATGATTCAGTGGTTTCCCGGACATATGACGACTGCCCGCAAAAAGGCGGCGGAAACCCTGGCGCGGGTGGATGTGGTCATCGAGGTGCTGGACGCCCGTTTGCCGGAGGCCAGTTGCAACCCCATGATTCGCGCCTTGCGGGAATTTCGTCAGCGTCCCTGTCTCAAGGTGTTGAACAAGGCGGATTTGGCTGATCCGGCGGTGACGAGCGACTGGCTGGAATTTTATCGCGCGCGGGCGGAGGCGGCGCGGCATCCCGCGAAGGCGGTCGCGATTTCCTGCAAGAAGGCGGGCGACGCGGCGCGCATTCCCGCTCTTTGCCGCCAGATCGCGCCGCACCGCGATGAATTGGCAAAGCCCTTGCGCATGATGATCATGGGCATTCCCAATGTCGGCAAGTCCACGCTGATGAACGCGCTGCTGAAAAAACGGGTGGCGGCGGTGGGCGATGAGCCGGCGATCACCAAATCCCAGCAAACGCTGAATTTGGGGCGCGGCATGACGCTTACCGATACGCCCGGCCTGATGTGGCCGAAAATCGAGCGCGAGGCCGACGGCTACATGCTGGCCGCCAGTCACGCCATCGGCGTCAATGCCGTTCCGACCGAAGCGGTCGCGCTGTTTCTCGCGGAAAACATTCTCCTTCCCCGTTACGCTCCGCTCCTGGCCGCCCGTTATCACTGCAATCCGGAGAACATGGATGGCGTCAGTCTGCTGGAAGCCATCGCGGCGCGGCGCGGCTGTCGCGGCAAGGGAGGATTCGACCGCGAAAAAGCCGCGCTCGTCCTGCTTGCCGACTATCGCGGCGGCGCGTTGGGGCGCGTCAGCCTGGAACGCCCGGAAGACAGGGCTTGACGGCGTGTATCAACGCACAGTATCCGTTGACGCACACGTTGCATGTCGCGCTTCCTCTTCCTTCATCCCGCCGTCGTGATTCGTGGGTTCCTGGCGCGACTGGGCGCCGAACGAGGCAACAGCAGCAGCCTGCGAGAGCTGATGAACGAGCTGATGAACGGTCAGGGAACGAAAGCCGAAAGCGTAGAAGCATGAACATTGCCCGCGTCTATCTGCGCGTCAGCACGGACGCGCAGGACTTGAAACGCCAGGAGGGAATCATCGCGGAGGCGAAGGTGCGCGCGGACGCGCGGGCGGACATGCTCATGCGCCTATCTCCTGCATGAACAGCAAGTGTAGCCTTGGATTGCGGTATCATGGGGCGGATTCGGTTTGAAGCCGTCATCCATCATTTCAAGGCTTCTGGCCAAATCCGGCGCTTCGCGCCGCAGGTTTGAATCCCTGGAATTGCCCCATGCGAGGCGATTTCAGGCTTGTTTGCTGAAACCATGAAAAAGATCTGTCTTTTCCTGTTGTGCGCTCTGCTGGCGCTTGGTGGCGCGAGTGGGCAGGCGCGGGAGCGCGGTTACTATGGCTGGCTCAGGAATTGTAGCTGGCCGAAGACCTTGCGCATCGAGTTCGTCATCAACAATCGCCCTCTGGGAACCATCGTCATCGTCGAACGGGCTACCCCAAAGTCCATCCGGTTTGCCCGTCCCATGAAGCACGAATACACGAAGAGTCATTTACTGGGTGATCATGGCGTTCGTATTCTGGAGACGGGCAGCTTCTCGATTCGTTCCACACGCTTCAAGGTTACGGAAGAAGGCGTTCTGGTAAATGGCAAGCAGCTTTCCTCCCGGGATGAAAAAGCCGTCAATTACCCGAATGGAACGGACCCGCATGGAACGGTCGTCGTCTATCGGGACGGCGCCGTCTGCGACGGCGTCATCATGACCTTCCCCTACGCGGATTGGCAGGTAGACGGCGCCATCCCCCGCTGCTTCGCCCCACATCCCAAACGGGTACACTCTCGGTAGGAGACGGCAAAAATAAAGCCTGCGCGGGCGCATTCCTGCGCTGCGCAAGGCGCATTCCATTGCCCGTACAGCCGAGCTTGCCGGATGCGGTGCCAGCACCGTCAAGATGGCGTGCCGCAAGGCGCAAACGCGCCGCCAGCAGCCTTCCGCGCTATAATGACGACATGGAGATTATGTGATGGACACCCCCGCAAATACCCCCGGTTCCAACGCCATGTGGCGTTTTGAATGCGAAAACGCGCTTGCCAATGTCAAGATCGAGGGCTTTGAGCCAGATGAAGCCTTCATGCAGCTCTGGCGGCAAAGCGTTGAGCATAAGATCACAGATGATGAATTCCTGCGAATTGTGATCGAGCGAGCACAAGCAAAAGATTGCGCCACTGCCGCATCTCGCGCCGCCGTTGCTTGATGTCCCCGCCGACCGAAGACCCCTACATAGACCCTGAGAGCGGGGTACTGCGAAACAAATTGGGGTTGAAAGACATTGGCGCGTTACATGACGCGGAATATGCCGCTTCATGGATACGGATGAAACAGTTGATCAAGCATCCCATTCCCGGAAATTTCAACATGGCGCATCTGTGCGCCATTCACAGGCATATCTTCCAGGACATCTACGAATGGGCGGGCAAGTTGCGAACAGTGAACATCTCGAAAGAGAATTCGGTGTTTTGCCTGTGCGAATACATGCCGTCATGGATGAGCGACATTCACAGGCGTTTGGAAAAAGACGACTATCTGCGCGGCCTGGATAAACCTGCCTTCGTCGACAGGATCACCCGGTTCCACGGCGACGTGGATGGCCTGCACCCCTTCCGCGAGGGCAATGGACGCGCCACGCGCGTATTCATCGACCAGTTGGCCAGGCAAGCCGGATTATACGCTTGACCAGGGAAGAATCGAGCAGAACAAGGGAAGGGGAGCGTGGAATCAGGCAGCCGCCCTCGCCTTGCGCGGGCAGGAGGATGCGAAGAAGGCGTTCTTCAACGACGCCGTCCGGCCTGACCGCGCCGTTGCCTTCGCGTTGCAGCCCCGACCGGAAGCCCTGAAAACCCACCCCGAATTGGACGACGCCTTCAAGGTCTTGCGCCGGGCGGAGCAGTATTTTTCAACGAGAATGTCCGCCGCCAGCCAGAAGGCGGCGCTGGCGCAAGCGCGCGCCCATATCCAGAAGCAACTGGACGCCGGAAAAACCGGCGATTTTCGGGAAAGCTGGAAAAAACCAGAAAAACCCAAGCCCTCAAAATCTCCAAAGCCTGAAAAAACCGAGCCGAACATTGAGCGTTGAGTTCTACGCTATTCTTTGTCTGTTGCGGATAGACAGATAACCAGCATTGGAATGTGAGCAGCGGCAATGGCGTCAACCGCCGCGTCCAGGTCGCGCATGTCCGCGACCTCGGCGCACAGCTTATCCGGCAGTCCGGCAAAACGCCACGCCTTCGCCGACCGGAAAATCAGCCGGGCGCATTTATGGCATGAGAATAGGGGGGGGTACTACTTGTCATATTATCGCATAGTCATAATGCGGTTAATCGCATTTGCCCGCGGCGCGAAGCAAATCATTGCACGATTGATTCCCCTTTTTCGCGCCCGTCGCCTTTGCGCCACGGCCACAAATCGCGTCGGATACGTCGCGGCCAGAGAGAAGCGAGTACCCGCTGGTCACGTAACACGCATGGGTCTTGCCGCCCACCGTGGCGTTGAAACGGGTTTCCACGCCCTTCTCCACGCGATTCGTGATCTTGACGGCGCGCGCGCTCACGCCAAGATTCTGCGCCGCCCGCTCCTTCAACAAATCATCCGTGATGGCGTCCGCCCCGGCTTGATCGCCGATGAGCGACGCCGCCGTCAGGCATCCCGCCGTGACGCTGGATATTGCCAACGCCAGAATGAACCTGTACGTCATTTTGAATTCATGATTCATTTCTGTTCTTTCCTTGTTCCAATCCACGCACGGAAATTATATTGCATCAAGTCGACTGGATGCTGCCGCCATGCCCGCTTGGTACGCATACTGCGCTTTTTGCCCGACGGCTTTTGCCATCCGTACCGACGTTCGACCTTTGACGGAGCAGGCGATCTCGCGATCCGCGGCGCGGCGGATCCATGTCGTCACGCCAGCGCCGCTTCCATGTCGTCCAGATGCTTTGCCAGCCGCGCCAGCGTGTCGGCGTAATCCTCGCGCGCGGCAAGCGCGGCTTCCGGCATGGAGGTGACTTCCAGCGTGTTGAGGATCAGCGTGTTCATGCTGTTGAAGTATTGCGTCCACCATACGTTCATCAGCCGGGTGCTGGTGACGCGGCAATTGCCGTAGCCGCGCGAGAGAATGGAAACTTCGCGGTGTCCCAGCCAGTCGTACAGGCTCGTGAGATCGGCTTCATTGACGGGGAGCAGGGTGAGATTGACGATGTGCGCGGGCGCGTCCGGAGAATGCTGTCGTGATTGCGCCAGCAGTTCGCGCGCGATG
>JAITJU010000024.1 GCA_031278735.1 Zoogloeaceae bacterium | reverse complement strand
ACCACCGGCCCCAGTTCGCGCAGCAGCGACAAGGCGACCATGGTGCCCAACACCTGCGCCGAACCATAACGCTGCAAAATCTCGTATCCCTGCAAGCCCAGCACCAGCCCGACGAACAGGCCGGAAACCAGAATGATGAGCAGCGACAAAACGCCCGCGAACCAGATTTCCCGCAGGATCAATTGGAAGCGCAACAGCGCCGCGCCGGATTTCACCAGCACCGCCAGAAAGAAACGACTGGCGCAACCCAGCCGCCAGAGACGATTGACCACCTGTTCGCCCAGAAAACGCAGCGCGTGAAACAGCCTAGACATGCGCCGCCCCCAAAAATTCCGCCGCCATGTCCGGCGCGGGCAAATGATACGGCACAGGCCCGTCCGCCCTCGCCCCGATGAACTGGCGCACGAACGGATTTGCGGAGGCGCGCGCCTCATCCGGCGTGCCTTCGGCGATCACCTGACCTTCGGAAATGAAATAAATGTAATCCACGATCAGCAATGATTCCTGAATATCATGCGTCACCATGATGGAAGTCGCGCCGGAGGCGTCATTCAGCCGCCGAATCAACTGCCCGATCACGCCCAGGGAAATCGGATCCAAGCCGGTAAAGGGTTCATCGTACATGATGAGCGCCGGATCGAGCGCCATTGCCCGCGCCAGCGCCACGCGCCGCGCCATGCCGCCGGAGAGCGCGTTGGGCGTCAAATCCCGCGCCCCGCGCAATCCCACGGCCTGCAACTTCATCAAGGTCAGGTCGCGGATCAGCGCTTCCGGCAAATCCGTATGCTCGCGCAGGGGAAACGCCACATTGTCGAACACGGAAAGATCGGTAAACAGGGCGCCAAACTGAAACAGCATCCCCATGCGCCGCCGAAAAGCGTAAAGGCGCGCGTGCTCCATCTCGTTGATGACTTCGCCCGCCACCCGCACACTGCCCGCGGCAGGCCGCAACTGACCGCCTATCAGCCGCAGCAGGGTCGTCTTGCCGCAGCCGGAGCCGCCCATGATGGCCACGACCCGTCCCTTGGGAATCCGCATGTTGATCCCTCGCAAAACCGGCTTGCCGTCATAATCGAACCGTAGATTCTCGATATTGACCAGAAAATTATCGTCGGACATGAAAACGCCAAATCCACCGTGCAAATCACAATTGGCGGATTCTAGCATGACCCTTGCCGTCCCTGCAGCCCGCAGTCGCAGCGCAAAGCGACAACGAGGAAATTTCAGGCGCAGACCAACCCCCTGTCATTTCCCGGCAATGCTTATGCTTTTCCTGAATAAGCAAGGGAACGGTTTTGCGCATAAGCAAATCGGATATTTGTATTTCCTCTCCACGGGCGACTCTTTCATCATTCGCTCCATTGTCTTTTCTCTGGAGTCTGTCCCATGCCCCTATCCTTTTTCAAGCATCAGGATGCCGCCGCCGGATCGTTGTTCCTTCTGACCGGCCTGACGATCGTGGTCGGCGCGCATGATTATCCGCTGGGTTCCGCCATGCGCATGGGCGCGGGGTATTTCCCTCTGCTGCTCGGCGGCTTTCTGGCGGCGCTGGGCGCAATCGTGTTGCTGCGCGCCGTTTCCCCGCAACGACGGCATCGCATCGAGCGCCTGATGTTCAAGCCCGTGCTGCTGATCGGCGCGGGCGTCCTTTCGTTTGCCGGGCTGCTGGCCTCTATCGGTCTGGCAGCGGCGACCTGCCTGCTCGTCAGCATTGCCGGCGCGGCGCACCATGAATTCCGCTGGCGTGAATTGCTGTTGCTCTCGCTTTCGCTCGCGCTGTTCGGCGCGGGCGTGTTCATCTGGGGGCTGGGCTTGCCCTTGCCGCTGTTGCCCGCCTGATTTGGCCTGATTTGCCCGCTGGCTTCCGTCGCGCATGGAACTCTTCACGCATCTCAATATCGGTCTGGACGCGGTATTCACCCTGAGCAACCTGGGTTACTGCTTTCTGGGCGTACTGCTGGGCACACTGATCGGCGTGTTGCCGGGGTTGGGGCCGGTCGCCACCATCGCCATGCTGTTGCCGGTCACTTACGGCCTGCCGCCGCTCTCGGCGCTCATCATGCTCTCCGGCATCTACTACGGCGCGCAGTATGGCGGTTCCACGACAGCGATTCTCGTCAATCTGCCGGGGGAATCCTCTTCGGTCGTCACCTGTCTGGACGGTTACGCGATGGCGCGGCAAGGCCGCGCGGGCGCCGCGTTGGGCGTGGCCGCGCTGGGCTCCTTTTTCGCGGGCACCGTCGCCACGCTGGTCATCGCCGCCGCCGCCGCGCCGCTGGCGGAACTCGCGCTGAAATTCGGCCCGGCGGAGTATTTCTCCCTCATGCTCCTGGGTCTGATCGCGGCGGTGGTGCTGGCGCAGGGCGACGTCTTCAAGGCCGTCGCCATGGTCGTGCTGGGTCTGGTGTTCGGACTGGTGGGCACCGACGTGAATTCCGGCGTGGAACGGTTTACCTTCGGCATTCCGGAACTTGCCGACGGCATCAGTTTTGTCGTGCTTTCGATGGGGATTTTCGGCATCGCCGAAATCATCGTGAACCTGGAGCGCGTCGAGCACCGGGACGTGTTTGCCGCGCGCGTCGGCAGCCTTTTGCCCAACCGGGAAGATATGCGCTTGTCCTGGAAGCCGGTATTGCGCGGCACGGCGCTGGGTTCCCTCCTGGGCATCCTGCCCGGCGGCGGCGCGGTGCTCTCTTCCTTTTCTTCCTATACGCTGGAAAAACGGCTGGCCGCCGATCCCGCGCGCTTCGGCAAGGGCGCGATCGAGGGCGTGGCCGGTCCGGAAGCCGCCAACAACGCGGGCGCGCAGACTTCCTTCATTCCGCTGCTGGTGATGGGATTGCCTTCCAACGCGGTCATGGCTCTGATGGTGGGCGCGATGATGATCCACGGCATCGTGCCCGGCCCGCAGGTGATGACGGAGCGCCCCGCTCTCTTCTGGGGTCTGATCGTCAGCATGTGGATCGGCAACCTCTTCCTGGTGCTGCTCAACATGCCGCTGATCGGGCTATGGACGCGGCTTTTGAAAGTGCCGTACCGTCTGCTCTATCCGGTGATACTGCTTTTTTGCTGCGTCGGGGTGTACAGCGTAAACAACAGCGCCTTTGAAGTGGGGCTGACGCTGTTTTTCGGCGTGCTGGGCTATCTCTTCGTCAAGATTCGTTGCGAACCCGCACCACTCCTCCTGGGCTTCGTGCTCGGCCCGATGATGGAGGAAAACCTGCGCCGCGCCATGCTGCTGGCGCGCGGCGACATCAGCGTGTTCGTCACGCGCCCCATCAGCCTGACCCTGCTCATCGCCGCCGCCCTGCTCCTTTGCCTCCTGGCATGGCCGCGCGCGCGCAGAACGCGCGATCTCGCGTTTCAGGAATAACAGGCCGCCGCGAAAGGAATCTCCGCCATGCGCAAATTTTTACTCCCATCATGAACGCCTCCGCGCCAAATTTACCGTTGCTCAATCGCGCAAACGCGCAAAGCGTCGAGCGGGGTCTCCTCCTGCTCGATGAATTCATCGCCGCCTTCAACGCCAGGGACGCGCGCGCCTGGAGTCAGACGCTGCATTATCCGCACGTCCGTTTCGCGGGCGGCGAGGTCAGGATATGGCATACGCCGGAGGAGTACGCCGCCGACAATGACATCTGCCTCTTGGAGAAAACCGGCTGGCGCTATAGCCGTTGGGATTTTCGCCATCTTGTTCACGCCGACGCGGACAAGCTGCATTTCGCGCTGCAATTTACGCGCCATGACGGCGAAGATCGGGCGCTGGGCAGTCATCAGGCGCTTTATATTTTGACCCGGAAAGCGGAACGCTGGGGGGTGCAGGCGCGTTCCAGCTATGCCGGAATCGCCGTGGGCGGCGCGGCTTTCTGAGGGGCGGCAATGAAAACAGGAATTCCCCTTTTCGTCGTCCTGCTCGCTTTCGGCTTCTTGGGGCTATCGCAGGCCGCCCGCGCCGAATATCCGGAGCGTCCGGTAAAAATCATCATTCCCTATCCGGCGGGCGGCATTGTCGATGTCGCCACCCGCATCGTCACGGATCGCATCGCCCAGAATTGGGGGCAGCCCGTGCTGGTGGAAAACCGTCCCGGCGCGAACGGCAACATTGGCGCGGCGACCGTCAAGAACGCCGCGCCGGACGGCTATACGCTGCTCATCGGTTCGACATTCCTGGTGCTGAATCCCCTTCTGGATCGCAATTCCAAAGTCGGCAGCGAGGATTTCGTTCCGATCGGCACGCTGGGCATTCCGCCCAATTTACTGGCGGTTCCCGCCGCGTCGCCGACAAAAAGCCTTGCGGATTTCATTGTCGTCGCCAAAGCGAAACCGGGGCAACTGAACGCGGCCAATCCCGGCATCGGCAGTTCCAACCATCTGGGAACGGAGGTGTTTTTGTCGCTTGCAGGCATCGATCTCACGCAGGTGAACTACAAGGGACAGCCGCCCTTCATACCGGATTTGCTGAACGGGCAGCTTGATTTCGCCTTCATTTCCGCAGCGCTTGCCGCCCCGCACATCCAAAGCGGCAAACTGCGCCCGCTGGCGGTCAGCTACGACAAACGCCTGAAAAGCCATCCCGACCTTCCCACCGTGGGCGAACTGGGCTACCCGGAAGCCGCCGTGCTGCCGTGGACCGGTTTTTTCGCCCCGACCAAAACGCCGCCCCCGATTGTGCGCCGACTGGCGGCGGAATTGAAAAAGGCGCTCCAGGACGCCGAGGTGATGCGCCGCAACGATGCCCTGGAAGCCGTCAACCCCGATCTTTTCCTGGAAGATTTCGCCCATTTTCTGGATGACGAAACCCGCCGCTGGCGCAAGGTCATTGCCGAGCGCCATCTACAGGCGGAATGAAATGGAGCCGTCAATATGTTTTCAGCACACCCGGACACGCGTCCGCGCATCACTTTCCTGTCGTGCCTCGCACTCCTGTCGGCGCTCTGCCTGATTTCTGGAGAGGTCGTCGCGGAGGGAACCGCGGAAAAATATCCGGCGCATCCCGTGAAACTGATCGTGCCGTTCCCGCCGGGCGGCCCCACGGACATCGTGGCGCGTCCCTTTGCCGAGGCACTGTCGCAATCCCTGGGGCAGCCGGTCGTTATCGAGAACCGGGGCGGCGCGGGCGGCGCGATTGGCGCCGCCGCCGTCGCCAAGGCGTCCGCCGACGGCTACACCCTGCTGCTGGGCACGGTGGGCGTCATTTCCATCAACCCCGCTCTGTATCCCAAGCTCGCCTACGCCCCTGAACGCGACCTGGAATCCGTCGCCCTGCTTGCCGCGGCACCCGTGGCGCTGGCGGCGCATCCTTCCCTGCCCGCCAATACCCTGGCCGAACTCAAGGCATTGGCGGCAAGCCAGAGCCTGCGTTTTGGCTCGGCGGGCAATGGCACGCCCGGCCATCTGACGGGCGAAATGTTCAGGAGTGCAAGCGGCATTTCCCTCGCCCACGTGCCTTACAAGGGAAGCGCGCCCGCCGTGCAGGATTTGCTGGGTGGGCATCTGGAACTGGTTTTCGATCCGCTCCAGTCCGTTCTGCCGCATATCCGCGCCGGGAAGCTCAAGGCGCTGGGCATCAGTTCCGCGCAGCCGGCACCGCAACTGCCGGGAGTGCCCACCTTCATCGAGGCGGGCGTCAAGACGGAAACAACGGCCTGGTGGGGCGTCTTCGCGCCCGCCGCCACACCCGACGCCATCCTGGACGCCCTTGCCCGGCATCTCGCCCGCGCCCGGGAAAACGCCACGGTACGACAACTGGAATCTCTGGGGATCGTTCTCCTTCCTGAGCAGACTCGCGCCGCGCAGCAAGACTTCCTGCGCGCGGAAGCCGTGAAATGGGGCAAGGCGGTGCGGGATTCCGGGGCGGGCATCGATTGAACATGCCATGACCGACCGGGACGCCCGCATGACCTTTCCTCGCCAAAAGGCGCCGCCGCCAGCGGCTTCCCGTACAGCCGCCATTGCCGCGCCCGCGTACATTCCCGCGGACGAAATTCCTGCGGACACGCTGGAAATCGCCCGTCACGCGCTTCTGGACTGGCTCACGGCATTGCTGGCGGGTTGGGAAGACCCCGCGGTTCTGGCGCTGCGGCAATACGCCCGGGAAGAAGGCAAGCCTCCTTCCGGCAAGGGGAGCCGCCTCCTGGGCAGCGGCGAGCGGGTCGGCAAGACGAATGCCGCGCTGGTCAATGGCCTTGCCTCCCATGTTCTGGATGTCGATGACGCGCACCTGGCTTCGCGGATACATGCCTCGGCGGCGCTGTGGCCGAGCATATTCGCGGTGGGCGAAAGCGAAAAAGCCAGCGGAATGGACGCCCTGGCGGCTTTTGTCGCCGGAATGGAGGCGGGAGGAATGGCGGCGGCGCTTGCCGGAGAGGGACATTACCGGCGCGGCTGGCACAACACCGCCACACTGGGTTCCTTTGGCGCGACCGTCGCGGCGGCAAGGCTCATGAAATTGCCGCCCGAACGCCTTTGCCACGCCCTGGGACTGGCCGCCACACTGACCGGCGGCCTGCGCGCCCTGTTCGGCACGCCGGGCAAGCCGCTGCACGCCGGGCGCGCCGCCGCCAATGGTGTGATGGCGGCGGATCTGGCGCAACGAGGGGTGGAAGCGGTGACCGACATCTTCGATCGTTCCGACGGCTATCTGGCGGTCGCCGGGGATTCTCCCTCCCCTCCCCTTCCTTCCGGGACAAGATCGCGCTGGCAGGCAAACGAACTGCTCTTCAAATACCACGCTTCCTGCTACGGCACACAAGCGCCCATTGAAGCGGCGTTGCGGCTGCGCGAGCAGCTGATCGCCCAGAAAGGCGAAAAGGCCGTGGACATGATTTCCCGGCTGGACATGGAAATCGAGCCTCAATATCTGATGGTCTGTGATCGCCCCGCCCCCGCCACGGCAATGGAGGCGCGCTTCAGCGTCCGGCACATGGCGGCGCTGGCCCTGCTGGGCATGGATACGGTCGGGAACGCGGACATCGCCGGGCATTTGCGGAATCCCGCCCTGCTTGCGCTGCGCCAGCGCGTGCGCGTCATCGCGGCGCAAAAACCGGCGCGCGCGAAGGCCGTGCTGCGCGCCCGCCTGACCGACGGCGGCATCCGCGAGCAGTCTTTCGACGCCAGCCGCCCCGAGCCGCTCCTGAAAAGGCAAAAGGAAAGACTGCGCGCCAAATCCTCCCGGCTGCTGGCCAGCAGGTTTTCGCCCGCGCGGATCGAGGCGCTGCATCAGCTCATTGACGGCTTTGCCGCCTCTTCCTCCGTGCGTCACTGGGTTCAGGAATGGAGCCGCCTGCTTCTTCCCGAACTTTCCCTTGCCGCATCGGCATGAAGGCAAGGAAAACGCCATGAGCGCCTATGTCATCGACAGCGTTCTCTTTCGGGATCAATTCGGCACGAAAGCCATGCGCCGCGTCTTCAGCGACGAGAATACCGTGCAGCGCTGGCTGGACGTGGAAGCAGCCCTGGCCAGGGTACAGGGCGATCTGGGAGTGATTCCCGCGGAAGCCGCCCAGGAAATCGTCCGCCAGGCGCGGGTGGAACGGATATCCCTGGAAGAACTGAAAGCCGAGATGGATCGCACATCCCATCCGATCGTGCCCCTGTTGCGCGCCATACGGAAAATCTGCGCGGGAAACGCGGGGGAATACGCGCACTGGGGAGCGACCACGCAGGACATCATGGACACGGGAACCGTGCTGCAAATCCGCGACGCGCTCGACATCATCGCGGCGGAACTGCGCGCGGTACTGGACAGGACGCTGGCGCTGGCAATCGCCGGACGCGACCAGGTGATGACCGGACGCAGCCACGGACAACAGGCGTTGCCGATCACCTTCGGCTACAAGGCCGCGGTCTGGGCCGAGGAAATCCGGCGCGATATCGAGCGTCTGGAAGAAATGCGAAAGCGGGTGCTGGTCGGGCAATTCTCGGGCGCGGTGGGCACTTTGTCCGCCCTGGGCGAAAACGGCATCGCCCAACAGGAGGCGCTATTTGCCGCCCTCGGCCTGGGATGTCCGAACATCGCGTGGCATGTGGCTCGCGATGGCTACGCCGAATTGGCCTGCGTCCTGGCAATCACGATCGGCGCCGCCGGGAAAATCGCCCATGAGATCTATGCCCTGCAAAAAACCGAGGTCGGAGAACTGGAAGAACCCTTCACGCCCGGCAAGGTCGGCAGCAGCACCATGCCGCACAAACGCAATCCCTCCACCTGCGAGACCATCATCGCGCTGGCGCGCATCGTCCGCTCCATCGCGCCGCTGGCCCTGGAAGGCGTCATGGCCGAGCACGAGCGGGACAAAATCGTGTTGCAGACCGAACGCGAATTCCTCTCGCGGCTTTTTCATCTTTCCCATGCCGCGCTGCAAAAGACCCGTTTCGTTCTCTCCGGTCTGCGCCTCGATCCGGATTCCATGAGCCGCAACCTGGAATTGCAGCGCGGTTTGCTGCTCTCCGAAGCCGTCATGATGCGTCTTTCCCCTATTTTCGGACGCCAGGAGGCGCACGAAATCGTGTATCGCATCTGCATGGACTTGCCCAGGCGCGGCCTGTCGCTCAAGGAAGCGTTATTGGCGGAGGCGAAAATCAGCGCCCATCTCGACGCCGCGGAACTGGATCGCCTGCTGGACCCCGCCGCCTATACGGGGCTGGCGCGGTTTTTCGTCGACCGGGTGACAAACGCCGCCGCATCCGCTTGATTTCCCTTTTCTGGAGACGCCCATGAAACGCCTCGCCTTCCTCCTCGCCCCAATTCTCGTTCTGGGTTTTGCGTCCGCCCGCGCGGAGTTTCCCGACAGACCCATCACCTATATCGTCCCCTACGCGCCCGGGGGAACCAATGACTCCATCGCGCGGGTCATCGCCGAGAGCCTGTCCGCCGAGCTTGGTCAATCCATCGTGGTGGAACACAAGCCCGGCGCGGGCGGCGCCCTGGGCGCCGAATTCGTGGCGCACGCCAAGCCCGACGGCTATACCCTCCTGAACGCTTCCATCGGCAACCTTGCCATCGCCCCGCAGCTTGTGCCCGTCAAATTCAATCCGTTCCAGGATTTCACCCCCTTGGCGCACATTGCGGAAAGCCGCTCGGTCATCGCCATCAATCCCAGGCATTCCATCACGACGATCGCGGAATTAATCGCCTACGCCAAGGCCAATCCCGGCAAACTTTTCTATGGCAGTTCCGGACACGGCAGCCCAGGAAACATATCCATGGAATACCTCAAGCTGCTCGCGGGCATCGACATCGTTCACGTCCCCTACCGGGGTTCCGCGCCCGCCTTGTCGGATGCGGTTTCCGGCCATATCGACCTGATGTCCGACCCCCTGGCCAACAACGCGGTCAAGAGCGGACGGCTGCGGGGACTCGCTTTTTTCGGCACGCCGGACGCGCCCGACCTGCCCGGCGTTCCCTCGCTCCTGGAAACCTATCCTGACTGGAATTTCTCCGGCGCCTTTCTCGCCGTAGCCCCCGCCAAGGTTCCCAAAGATGTGCTGGCTCGTCTGCGCGCGGCATTCAGCAAGGTGCTTCACAAGCCGGAAGTAATCGAGAAATTGCGCAGCATGGGCGTCTCCCCGCTCATCCTCCCCCCCGAGGATGCCAGGAAACTGATCCGCAAAACCCATGACACCAGCGCCGAAATCATTCGCAAGGCCAATATCCGCAGTCATTGATCGGGCGCCGCCTCGTTCGCTCATTACCGGACTCGACGACACCATGAAAAACAATCTTTCTTTCCCGCAAACCCCATCCGTTCTGGATTATCCGTCCGCGGCGCAGGCCATCGCGGATTATCTGTTGCAGATCAATCACGGCGCGTACCGACCGGATCGCCGGAGGGTGCTCTCGGTGCGCAAGACGGATCGCACGGCCTCGTTGCGGGACGCGGCCCTGCCGGCGCGCGGGGAAGTGTTCTATTTCATCGAGGGCGAACTGTTTTCCGAAATGGACGCCACCCGCCTGCGGGAAGGAGAATCGCCGCAGGCGCGGGCGGAAAAGCTGCTGCATGGCGTCTGGGAGCAACTCCAGGTCTGGAGCGCCTATGATTTTGCCCGCTCCACCAGCGGCATGAACGCGCCATGACGGGATACGCCTACCTGATCGACCCCGCCGCCAGCCCGCCGAAGGAAACACTGAATCTCGAACAAATATCGGCGTTCGCGCGTCAGTTCGTCGCCCAGGATCCGCGCAACGCCCTGCCGGAAGGCAAGCACCCGCACATTTGGGAAGCGCCGCTTCTGGGCGTCGCCGCCGCCCGCGACCCGCTTTTTGCCGGACTGAAGACCCCCGGCGTGGTCGGCCCCATCCATCGCTCGCCAGAAGAATGGCTGCCCGGCGCGAAATCGGTCATTTCCTGGTTTTTGCCGTACAACAAGGAAATTCGCGCGAGCTACCCAAAAAAATCTTCCCTGCCTTCGCTTGCCTGGGTTTCGGGACGACGCAACGGGGAAATCTTCAATAATGTCCTGCGCCGCGCGATGATCCGCTTTCTGGAAAAACACGGCGGAGAGGCCGTCGCGCCGAGCATTACCGCGCAATACCGCGCCGTCAACATGCTGCCCATGTGGTCGGAGCGTCATGCCGCCTTCATCGCTGGCATCGGCAGTTTCGGCATCCACGGCGCCCTGATTACGGAAAAGGGCTGCGCCGGGCGCATCGGCAGCGTGATTACCGATCTGGAACTGCCGCCCACGCCGCGCCTCTACCGGGAAATCTACGAATATTGCCCCTACCCTTCCCTGGGGAAATGCGGCGCCTGCATTCCCCGCTGTCCGGTACATGCCATTGGCCCCGAATTCGGCGAGAACTGGCGCGACAATCCCCGCTGCATCATCCAGGGACGCGATGTCGTCGGCGATTTTTTCCGGGATTGGGGCTATCACTCCTGCGGGCACTGCCTGACCTTACTGCCCTGCGTCGACCGCATCCCGATGAAAAAGCGCCTGTGCCCACGGTCGCCTCACGCGCCGGAATGTTCGCACTGAGGCGGACAATCGCTTCTCCGGCAGACGCTTTCCTGAAAGAGACAATCGCCCTAGTGAAGCGCGGTGAGATAAATAAAGCGTTTTTGTGCGATAAATGGCTGAGCATTTATCTCAGGAAGATGTTGTTTTCTTACAACGGCGCTTGTATCTGCCGCGCGTTGGGGTGTTGTGTTCGGCTTACCGTCCGGTCGTGTTTTTGCAGGTTTTTGATGCTGCCCTTCGAGCTGCATGATTTGTTCACGCGCGCGCAGACTTGCCTGCGCCAGTTCCTCGCCGGTAAGCGAGCCGGAATTCTTCCGTGTGTCATAGGCCGCACTGACCTTCTCGATTTCGGCACGCGCTTCCTTGTGCTCGGCAAGACCCAGAAAATCCCGCGCCTCACCAACGGCAAGTCCTGTATCCAGTTGCCGGATGAAGTCCCGGCATTCATCGGAGAGCCGTTCCAGCGCCAACTCTCCGTTCCTCGCCCTCTCGGCCAGACTGGAGATCGTCCCGATCTCGAAGTTGGTCTTGCCCATCGCCTTCAACTGCGCCTCGAAGTCGCGCGTAAACTTGCGCGCGTTCTCACCCTTGACGTCAACCTTGATTTCCAGCGCGGTTCTCAATACATTGTCTGCCATGATCTGATGACCTTCACATGACTTCCCTCACCCTCTCCTTTGATGATCGAACCCGTCCTGGGCAAAAGGCAGCAATCTGCATTTGCAGGCGTTTTTTCTACTCCCGGCGAATTTGCAACAATAGCGTCTTCACGCGTTGCGTCGAAAAGCGCCTGATTGGTTGCCATATCGCATAAATGCAGCATTTCATCCACCCGCCTTGAAAAATCCGCGCGCCGCAAGTTGCACGCGATTTGTTGTTCTTTCATGCAGTTTATTCATTACCCTGTTGTTCCCGTATTTCTCAAGTTCAACTCGCAATCACGCGGACTTTACCGGGAGGAGCAGACTATGGTCGTCTTGCGGCGTTTTTGGGCAAACCGATGCCTGAGGACAAAATCCTGAACAGGCGCTTATGAACGCATTGTATAAACAAAGCTTATTTTATTCGTTCACAGAGCCTCGCGCGCCGATCATCATGCGGGTTTTTCCATCCTTTCATTCATCGGAAAGACCATCATGCGCATTCTCTTTTCGCGGTTTTCCTTCCCGCTTCTTGCCGCCCTCTTTCTCTTCTTCGCCACGCCCGGCGCAAGCCTTGCCCAGACGCCCGCCTGGCCGCAGAAGACCATCAAGCTCCTCGTGCCCTATCCGCCCGGCGGCGCTTGCGATACCGTGGGGCGGCTCTTCGCCGAAAAGCTCGCGGAACGCCTGGGGCAGCCGGTAATCGTGGAAAACAAGCCGGGCGCGGGCACGGCAATCGCCGCCGAATTCCTCGCCCATGCCGCGCCGGACGGCTATACCCTGGCCGTCACCC
>JAITJU010000065.1 GCA_031278735.1 Zoogloeaceae bacterium | reverse complement strand
TGGTCGGCATGGTCATCTTCGGCGTGTTCTTCTTCCAGATCCGGCGGCAGTTCGACAGCCTGGACATCCGGTTGATGGAAAGGATCAAGGAGGAATGAATCATGAAAAAGGGAAAGGCTATAACCACAGAGCACAGAGAAAACCATAAAAAAGATGCCAGTTATTACACAACTTGACAAAAGGAGTTTTTGCATTGGACATCCCGCGTATCTTCAACATTACAGAAAGCGCTCATCGCATTCATAACCCGTTCACATCAGAAAAGCTCGCCACTCTCGGCGCGGTGTTGCGCCTGGCATCGGGGACTCATGTGCTCGATCTCGGCAGCGGTTCGGGCGAGATGCTGTGCACCTGGGCGCGCGATTACGGAATCATCGGCGTCGGCATCGACATGAGCCAGTTGTTCACCGAGCAAGCGAAACTCCGCGCCGAAGAACTCGGCGTCGCCGATCGCGTCGAGTTCATCCACGACGATGCTGCGGGCTACGTTGCCGACGAAAAGGTCGGTGTGGCCGCCTGTGTCGGCGCCACGTGGATCGGCGGAGGGGTCGCCGGCACCATCGGGCTTCTGGCGAAGAGTCTCCGCCCGGGAGGAATCATCCTCATCGGCGAACCCTATTGGCTGCGGTTGCCACCGACGGAAGAGTTTGCCAAGGGATGCTTGGCCGGTTCCATTTCCGACTTTTCCCTGCTTCCGGAACTGCTCGCGTCTTTCGGCGACCTCGGCTACGACATTGTGGAAATGGTTCTGGCGGACCAGGAAGGCTGGGACAGGTACGAGGCGGCCAAGTGGCTCACCATGCGCCGATGGCTCGAAGCGAATCCCGACGATGACTTCGTGAAAGAGGTTCGAGCCAAACTGAGCCTGGAACCCAAACGTTATGCCGCATACACGCGGGAATACCTTGGATGGGGCGTGTTCGCGCTGATGGCGCGGTGATTTCGCATGGCGGCTGAATGAACGCCCTGACCGCGCTGGTCGGCTTCGCCACCTCGGTTTTCTCACGCCTGTACATGCGCGTCGAGTACGACCACGGCAAGCTCTCCGCCGGGCGCCTACGCCTGTATCACAGTATGTTCCGTTGGAGGAAATGGCGCTTAAGGTAGTGCCATTGGATCAAGGGGGGATATATTCCACGTTCCACTGAATCGTTATAGGAGAAAAGTCATGGGTTTGCTGAATAGTTTGCTGGACCTGCTCGGGGGCGACAAGAACACGAAGTTCATCGAGGCGCACCGTGTGTCTCCGAAAAAGGAACCGCTTTTGACCGTGGGCGCGATATTGACCTACGCCAATGAGCATCCCGCGCAAGTTCTCGCGACGCTCCCGGACACGGTTCAGGATCCGCGCGATATCCTGTCTACGATGCAGATACACAGCGCGGAAGACCTGCGGGAAAGCGTTGCCTGGCTCTTCAATGAGGGGAACCGCTTCGAGATGGACGAGATGTTCAAGGCGTACAAGGGCGGTAACGCCGACGCGCTTTCCGGTTTCCAGAAAAAGATGTACGAAACCGTGCTGGAGTACATGGACGGGAATCCGCTGTACGAGGCGAACAAAAAGATGAAGAAAATGACCCGCGCCTTTGCCGAATCGGTGGATGGCTGCGTCGCGTGGGACGTGGAACGCGCGGCGTTCTGGGCGCGCATGGCGGCGAACGCGGGCTTCATCTCCGAAGACGAGGCCTGGGAAATCCTGCGAGTCTGCCACGAGTACGTAAAGAAGCATTTTTCGACCTGGGCGGAATATCTCGTATCGTTCATGAACGGGCGCGCCCTGGTCATGTGCAATCCCGATCATGAACAGTCCATGGGGGAAGTCTTCAACAAGGGCTGCCTGCTCGGCGATCGCAAATGGGGCGCCATCTGGGCCTTGCACCCCCTGGGATGAGCGCCTTTTGCTTGAAATGAACGAGCTCCTCTTCGTCCTCGCCATCCCGCTCGCTGCCTCGTTGCTGCTCGCCTTCGTCGGGCATCGCCCCAGGGCGGCCGAGATCAACATCGGCGGTAGTCTACTCACCTTGTTCGCCGCCGCCGCATTGACCATCCGCGTGGTGCGCGACGGCTCGATGAGCGTGCTCGGCGAGCACTTCTTCGTCGACCCGCTCAACGTCTTCCTGATCGCGCTCACCGCGCTGGTTGGCTTCACCACCTCGGTCTTCTCGCGCCCGTACATGCGCGTCGAGCACGACCACGGCAAGCTCTCCGCCGGGCGCCTGCGCCTGTATCACAGCATGTTCCAGATGTTCATGTGCACCATGCTCGTCGCGCTCTCGACCAACAACATCGGCATCCTGTGGGTGGCCATGGAAGCGGCGACGCTGACCACGGTGCTGCTGGTCGCGCTCTACCGCACGCCCGAGAGCCTGGAAGCCGCGTGGAAATACTTCATCCTGTGCGGCGTCGGCATCGCCCAGGCGCTGTTCGGCACCATCCTGATCTACTTCGCCGCCGAACAGGTCTTCGGCCACGCGCCGGGCGCGATGCTGTGGACGTACCTCTACACCCACCGCAGCGCGCTGGAGCCGACCGTGCTCTCGCTCGCCTTCGTCTTCATGATCGTCGGCTACGGCACCAAGACCGGCCTCGTGCCCCTGCACAACTGGCTGCCGGACGCGCACGCCGAAGGCCCGACGCCGGTCTCCGCGGTGCTCTCGGGCCTCCTGCTCAACGTCGCGCTGTACGCCATCATCCGCTGCAAGGCGCTGGTTGACGGCGCGCTGGAAACGCAGTTCGCCGGCCAGTTGATGATGGGCTTCGGGCTCATCACCGTCGTCGTCCCCGCCTTCTACCTCTCGCGCCAGAAGGACGTGAAAAGGCTGTTCGGCTACTCGTCGATCGAGCACATGGGCCTCATCACCTTCGCCTTCGGCATGGGCGGCGGCGTCGCCGCCTACGCCGGCCTCTTGCACATGACCGTGCATTCGCTGACCAAATCGGCGATCTTCTTCGCCGTCGGCCACGCCGCGCAGATGGCCGGCACACAGGTCATCGCCGACATCAAGGGCCTGATCCGGCGCTCGCCGACCATCGGCTGGGGCCTGATGCTCGGCACGCTGGCGATCCTCGGGATGCCGCCGTTCGGCGTATTCACCAGCGAATTCATGATCCTCACCACGGCCATCAAAACCCACCCGTGGGCCACGCCGATCCTGCTCGCCGCGCTCGGCGTCGCCTTCGCCGCGATGTTCGCCAAGGTGCAGGGAATGGCCTTCGGCGAGCCGACGGTGAAGCCCTTGGCGCACAATCCGGCGCTGCTGCCGGTCTTCCTGCACCTCGGTCTCGTGCTGCTGCTCGGCCTGTGGATTCCGCCGTATCTCAATCAATGGTTCCGGCTGGCGGCGAAGATAGTGGGGTGAACTTTTTTTGGAATTTCTGTGACTACGCCCGCATTGTCAGGCCACGCAACCGCCCATATTCGCCACTTTTCAACGACGGCCATTGCTGGAAAAATAGCGGCATGGACCACGAACTCATGCGGAACCAAGAATAATGTTTGCTGACCTCGAAAGTGCGCGCCTTAATGTCGAAAACAAGACGAGGTCAAACCTGTTCGGCTGGCGAGGCCAGTTCACACCGCAGTTCGTGGATTATCTGCTCGAAACCTACGCTCGCCCTGGGCAAGTGGTCCTTGACCCATTCTGCGGAAGCGGCACGGTGTTGCGGGAAGCTACCTCTCGTCATCTCATGGCAGTGGGACTGGAAATCAATCCTGCCGCCTGTGCGATGGCTAAGTTTTTTTCGTTGTCAGCGTTAAGTGCAAGCGCCCGAAAAGACCTGGCGGAAAGGGTCACTGCATTGCTTCGCAACTCACTCGCGCATCTTCCGCCGGATATTCCTCTGTTCACGGAATCGGAAGATTACCGACAGAGAGTTTCCAACCTTCTGCGTCTTGCGGCGGGATTGCTTAATGAGTCTGACGACAAACAGGTAAAGCTTCTTCTTCTCCTTTCCCTTTTTCGAGCAGAAACCTCAAAGAATGGTGACTTGGCATGGGCAGTCAAGCGCTCATTTCAGTTTGTACTGGAGCAGCTTGCTCAACTTCCTCGCGCCGACCGAATATCTGTCGCGTCACTCTCTGATGCGAGGAATGCCCATCTTCATCTTGACGGGGAAGCGCATGTCATCATAACGAGCCCTCCCTACATTAACGTTTTCAACTATCACCAAAACCATCGTGCCCTGCTGGAGCTAATCGGTTTCGACATGCTCAAAGTGGCTCATAGCGAAATGGGTTCAAACCGAAAGCACCGTGGAAATCGTTTCCTGACGGTTATTCAATACAGCCTGGATATTGAGCTGGCAATCAAGAGCTTCGCTCTGGCACTTGTTCCAAACGGCCTGCTCATCATGGTGGTTGGACGCGAATCCAGAATTCGTGGCGTTGCTTTCGGCAACTCAAAGATTGTCGCGTCTCTCATCGAGCGCAGCGGAGCGTTTGCGAAGCCGAAGAGTCACGAGCGCGTGTTTACCAATCGCTATGGCCAGTCAATTCATGAAGACATACTCATCGCTCAACGCATTGGCTTGCCAGATGAAAACGAACAGGCAAGAGATGTTGCAAGAACATCCCTGTCAGTAGCGCTAGAAGACCAAGCAGGCGACGTACGCGCCAACATCAAGGAGGCTGTCAGCCTCATTGACTCAGTCTGCCCGTCCCCTCTATTCAACAAGACTGCTCTGATCTGACCATGAAAAACACTCCACACAAAGAAAAACTTACAGCTGCCATTGCCAATCCGAAGTGTGATGCCGACGATGTGGCGTTGCTAAACGAGGCGCTTGAGGCTTACGAGGACTGGTCATTGAAGCTCTCTGGCCTTGCCACTACCGGCAAGACGCGTATTGAGGGCATGACGAGCCTCCTCAATACCTACAAGGATTTTCTGGAAGTCGACCTGATTGCCAAGCGTGGCTCCGCGTTCATCAAACGACAGAAAGGGCAACTGAAGCTCGACAATTCAGTAATTGAGGAATTTCTCGTGCATCTGGCTACAGACAAGATACTTGCCGGTCTTCCCGCTTTCCGGCTTGAGGTTGGCCCCCAAACGGCGTTCATGTCGTTGGCTTTCACCCCCTCCGGTCTTGGCGCTCTAGGGGACAAGCCCGCTGTCACCTTGAAGGAAAAAGACACAGATTTTGCGCTGGGCAAGACGATTCACTATCAGTTTTCAACCGAACCCACATTCCCCGCCAAGCAAACCAGCCAAGGAAAGCTCGTCCTCGCCGTTCTTGCCGCTGAATGTAAAATCAACCTCGACAAGACGATGTTCCAGGAAGCCGCGGGAACTGCGGGGAGATTCAAACAAGGATGTCCGATGTCCCGCTACTATCTATTGGTGGAATATTTGGACATGGAACCTGAAGATTGCCGCCTCACGGCTCTCGATAACGTGTTTCTGCTTCGTCACACGAAACGTCTTCCATTCGAGAAGCGTAATGTCCATGCGGAAGTAAAGCGTCAGCACGACAGCTATCCAATTGATGCAGAAGTGGTGTGGCGGTTTGTTAACGAGCTTCAGGAGTTTATTGATGCCGTGTGGTACGACCCACAAAAGGCGTTACAACGCGGCTCGTTCATTTAATCCTGACTTATGCCGTATCTGAATGAATGGTTCCGGCAGGCGGCGCGGATGCGACGAACATGAGATTTTTGTGAGGAAAGCGGAGCACGTGCAATTTCTCAACCAACCCATCGAATTCGAGCCGCTGCCCGGCCACGCCGCGCCGACTTTCGCCGCGCGCGCCGGCGCTCCCGAATGGCTGGCCTTCTGTTCCGCGGCCCGCGAGGCGAAGCGGCGCCTGGTGGCGCTGTGGGGCAGCGACGAGCGCGACCGCGAGCCTTCGGGATTCGCCCTGCA
>JAITJU010000057.1 GCA_031278735.1 Zoogloeaceae bacterium | reverse complement strand
TCGTCGCCCGATTCCGCGCCCACGTAAACCAGGGAGAGTCCCGCCGCAGCCAGCTCCCGCAATTCCTGTACGCTTTTTGTCCGCACATTGCGCGGCATGCCGTAGCAGGAAACCCGGCGCACGGCGGGCAGGCGCGCGCGAATGGCGAGCAGCGCGTCCAGAAGACGCCGGGTCGACAGAACCAGCGCATCGCCATCCGCAAGGAATACCCGGCGAATATCCGCCGCGCCCGCATGCGCGCCCAGCGCCTGAATTCCCGCCAGCACTTCCGAAGCGTCACGCGTTCGGAAGCGTTTCTGCGGCGCGGCGTACATCTCGCAAAAGGCGCAGCGGTTCCATGAACAACCGTCCGTCAGCGGCAGAATCAGGGAATGCGCCTCGCTGGGCGGGCGATAGAGCGGCTCGATGTAACGGAAGGGGAAACCCATGGCGCAATCCTTACGGCAGGGCGAATCAGGGCGCTTCCGTCCAGGGGGCGCCGTCTTTGCGGATGGCCTTCTGGATGTCTTCGACGCGCGTGGCGATGAGGCCGTTCGGGCAGAAAAAATCCAGAAACAGGGCGGCGTGATAGCGGTTGGCGGTTTCGTTGCGGATGCGCGTCCATTGGCTGCCGCGGGCGCGCGACCAGGTTTTTTCATGGACGCGCCCCATGGCGTAAGTGCGTTTTTCGCGGCTCTGGCAGCGCATCCCTTCGCGGCTGACGTTCTGGATGCCGGAAGGGCTGACGATCATCAGCGTGTAGCGCACAACGCCATCACTGCCGATGCTGATGTTTTCGACGTCGATGAAAAACCGGCTGGTCGCGGCGGCGCTGACATAAAAGCTGTAAAAATCCCGCGCTTCCGGGTAGGCGGGCAGATCGAACGTGTTTTCTTCCCAAGGCTTTTTTTCGTGCTCGTCATCGTCCGAAGTGTAGGTGTCGCGCTTGCCGTAGCCGTAAATGTCGCCATCGCGCGGCGCGGCCTGAAGATTGAGGCAGAAAACCGCGGCGCCGAGGCACAGCAGGGCGCCATGACGACGCGCGCCGGTTTTCATGGCCGGGTCTCCGAAGCGGATTCCGGCGTGGCGGACGGCGCGGGACGCCGGGGGGCGTCACGCTCCAGAAAGCGTGCCAGTTCGTGCAGCGCATGGGCATAGACGTCACGCTTGAATTCGATGACGTTTTCCAGCGGCGTCCAATAATCGAGCCAGCGCCAGGCGTCAAATTCGGGATGGCTGGAGGCGCGCAGGGAGACGTTGCTGTCATGGCCGATGAGCCGCAGCAAAAACCAGATCTGTTTTTGTCCCTTGTAAGAGCCGCGCCATTCGCGCTTGATCCAGTGCGTCGGCACCTCATAGCGCAACCAGCCCTTGGTTCGACCGAGGATGCGCACGTGTTCGGGACGCAGCCCGATTTCTTCGCACAGTTCACGGTACATGGCTTCCTCCGGCGTTTCCCCGCGCTTGATGCCGCCTTGCGGGAACTGCCAGGAGTGCGCCCGTATCCGTTTTCCCCAGAAAACCTCGTTTTTGGCGTTGCACAAGATGATGCCGACGTTTGGGCGAAAGCCTTCGCAGTCGAGCATAAAATATCCTGTTGAATTGTAACTTAGCGTGGATTCTTCCATAACTACAACTTCCATGCAAAATTACCTGCCGATGTAAAATTCCACGCTTTGCCAACTGGATGGTTTTTTTATGCGTTCTTCCCGGTTTTTTTTCACTACGCTGAAAGAAGCGCCCGCCGACGCGGACGTGATTAGCCAGAAGCTCATGCTGCGCGCCGGGTTCATCAAGCGCGCCGCCGCTGGCGTGTATACCTGGATGCCGCTGGGACTCCGGGTGCTGCGCAAGGTCGAGAACATCGTGCGCGAGGAAATGAACCGGGCGGGCGCGATCGAGCTTCTGATGCCCGCCGTGCAGCCCGCCGAACTCTGGCAGGAATCGGGGCGCTGGGAAAAATACGGGCCGGAATTGCTGCGCTTCAAGGACCGTCACCAGCGCGATTTCGTCATCGGCCCGACGCACGAGGAAGTCATTACCGACGTGGTGCGCCGCGACGTGAAAAGCTACCGCCAGCTGCCGCTGCATCTCTACCAGATCCAGACCAAGTTCCGCGACGAGATCCGTCCCCGCTTCGGCGTCATGCGCGGGCGCGAGTTCCTGATGAAGGACGGCTATTCCTTCCACGCGAGTCGCGCGGATCTGGAGCGCGAATATCAGCGCATGTACGAAACCTATACCCGCATCTTTACCCGCCTGGGACTAAAATTCCGCGCCGTGGCGGCGGACACCGGCTCCATCGGCGGCGCCGGATCGCACGAATTCCATGTGATCGCCGAAACCGGCGAGGACGACATCGCCTACTGCCCGGATTCCGGCTATGCCGCCAATGTGGAACTGGCCGAGGCGCTGGCGCCGACGACGCCCCGCCCGCCCGCCCGCGTCCCGCTGCAAAAGACGGCGACGCCCGGCAAGACCGCCTGCGCCGAAGTCGCCGAATTCCTGCAAATTCCGCTCGACCGTTTGGTCAAGGCCATTGCCGTGGTGAGTGAAGGGCGCGAAGGGGAAGCGCCGCGCTTTGCCCTGCTGCTGCTGCGCGCCGATCACGTCCTGAATGAAGTCAAGGCAAGCAAGATCGAGGGGTTCGCGTCGTTTCGCTTTGCCAGTGAGACGGAGATTGTGGCGCATCTGGGGTGCGAGGCGGGCTATATCGGCCCGGTCGGCGTGGACGCAGGCAAGACGCGCGTCATTGCCGACCGCGGCGCGGCGGTCATGGGCGATTTCGTCTGCGGGGCGAACGCGGCGGGTTTTCATTTGACCGGCGTCAATTGGGGGCGCGATTGCCCGGAGCCGGAAATCGCCGACTTGCGCAATGTGGTCGCGGGCGATCCGTCTCCCGACGGCAAGGGCAAGCTGGCGCTTTGCCGCGGCATCGAAGTCGGGCATATCTTCCAGTTGCGCGCAACCTACGCGCGCGCGCTCGACTGCGGCTACCTGGATGAACAGGGCAAGCGTCAGATCATGGAAATGGGCTGCTACGGCATCGGCGTCTCGCGCGTTGTCGGCGCGGCCATCGAGCAGGGGCATGACGAAAAAGGCATCATTTTCCCCGCCGCCATCGCGCCTTTTCAGGCGGCCATCGTGCCGATGGGCTATCACAAGAACGAAGCGGCGCGGCTTGCCGCCGACGCGCTCTACGCGGAACTCGTATCCATCGGCTTCGATGTTTTGCTGGACGACCGCGACGAGCGCCCGGGTTCCCTGTTCGCCGACATGGAACTGATCGGGGTGCCGCATCGTATCGTGGTAAGCGAGCGCGGCCTGAAGGACGGCAGGCTGGAACTGAAAGGGCGTCGGGACAGCGAGGCCGTCCTGCTGGAAAAAGAAGCGCTTCTGGACGCGCTGAAGGCGAAGCTGTGCGCTTCCTGATCGCCCTGATTGCCGCGCTCTTGCTGACACTCTCCTGCCGGGTCTGGGCGGGGGCGCAGCAGTATGAACCCTTGTCCGCCAGTGTGCGGGCAGCGCTTTCCGGCGCGATTGCCGACAAAAAGCCGCCCGGCAGCTCCTTTCGGAATTACGCCGAGGCGCTGGCCTGGCTTGTCGCCATGTCGGAGCGCCTGGCCCGGCGCGTTCCTGATCCGGAATACCGGCTGGAACTCCTGCGCGCCATCCACTACGAGGCCACCCGCGCCGGACTCGATCCGCAACTGGTGCTGGGGCTGATCCAGGTAGAATCCGGCTTTCGCAAATACGCCGTCTCTTCCGCCGGGGCCAGGGGCTACATGCAGGTCATGCCGTTCTGGATCAAGGTCATCGGCCAGACGGGCGACAACCTGTTTCACCTGCGCACCAACTTGCGCTATGGCTGCACCATCCTGCGCCACTATCTGGACATCGAAAAAGGCGACCTTTTCCGCGCCCTGGGGCGCTATAACGGCAGTCTGGGCTACGCCGAATATCCCAATCTGGTCAAGGCCGCCTGGGAGCAATGGCGTTTCAATCCTCCGCCCGCGCCCAAAGAACAAAAAACAAACGCGCAGGCACCATGAGTTCTGTTTCGCGTCTCAAGAATATCGACTTGACGACAGCTTCATGATATGCCAATGGAAAGGCGTGGGTAGAGGAGGCGTGATGGAGCGCAAGGGAAACGCGGAACAAGCGGGCGAATCTGAACGATTGCAACAATACTATGCGCTTTGCTTATTCCGTGTTTTCCTGGTTCTAAGGATAACAATCAGACGAAACACGATACGCGCCTATCAAGGAGACTCCGCCATGAAACGCGCGCAAGCATTTTTCCTGTTTTTGTTCCTGGGCATCATCCCGTTGTCCGCAGCATGGCCTGTTCGTGCGCAAAACGGACATTCCGGCAACGGCATGACCGCGCCGACGCCATTGTGCTCGTCGACGCAAGCGGCAGTGAAAACGGCAAGGGACGCAAGGTCGTCCATTCCTGAATCCAAAGTCTGCGCTACCCCGCTGACGCGCAATTGGGCGTAAAACCGTAACAACCCCGGCTCAACTGTCATTGAGGCGTTTTCAGAAACCCGCGCGGAAGCGCGCGAAGGGCGTTGCCGATGACCAGGAGACTTGCGCCCATATCCGCGAAAACCGCCATCCACAAAGTAGCATGTCCCAGCAGGGCGGCAACCAGAAAGGCGAGTTTGATGCCCAGCGCCAGCGCGATGTTTTGCCAGAGGATGGCATGGACGCGGCGAGAGAGGCGGATGGTTTCGGGCAGACGCGCCAAATCGTCGTTCATCACCACGATGTCGGCGGCTTCCATTGCGATGTGTGTTCCCGCGCCCATGGCAAAGCCAATGTCTGCCCTGACCAGCGCGGGCGCGTCGTTGATGCCGTCCCCGGCCATGCCGATGACGCCAAAGCGGGTCTTCAGCGCGTCGATGGCGGTAAGTTTATCTTCCGGCAACAGATTGCCGTATGCTTCGTCTATGCCCGCCTGACGCCCCACGGCGCGGACGGCGGTTTCGTTGTCGCCGCTCAGGATGACGGGAATGACGCCCAGGCGCGCAAGTTCGTCGATTGCCGTCGTCGAGGAAGGTTTCAGCGTGTCGGCCACCGCGCAAATCGCCAGAACCCGCGTTGCGTCGCTCAGGAGCGTGACGCTCTGTCCGGCGGCTTCGCGCGTTTTCAGGCGCGCTTCCAGTTGCGGCGAACACTGCTGGCGTTCCTCCGTCCAGCGGTGATTGGTCAGCGCGTAACGCAGGCCGCCGATGTCGCCTTGTACGCCGCGTCCGGGCCGCGCCGAAAAATCCGCGACTTTTGCCGTTTCTTCCGCGGGAAAATCGGCGGCAAGCCCTGCCGCGATGGCCTGCGACACCGGATGGTCGGAGCGGGCGGCGAGACCTTGGGCGAGCCACGCCAGTTTGGCGGGATCAAGGCGGGTGTCCAGAACTTCAAAAGCGGTCAGGCGCGGTTTGCCCTGTGTGAGGGTGCCGGTTTTATCCAGCGCGATGGCCCTGATTTTGCGTGCCGTCTCCAGGTAGACGCCGCCCTTGATCAAGATGCCGCGCCGGGCGGCGGCGGTCAGGCCGCTGACGATGGTGACGGGTGTGGAAATGACCAGCGCGCAGGGACAGGCGATGACCAGCAACACCAGCGCCTTGTAGATTGCTTCCGGCACACTCCAGCCGATTGTCCACGGCGTCAGCGCAATGACGCCCACGGCCAGCGCGAACACTACGGGCGTGTAGAAAGCAGCAAAGCGATCAACGAATCGCTGCATGGGCGCGCGCGCCGACTGCGCCATTTCGACCGTGCGAATGATGCGCGCCAGCACACTCTCCGTCGCGAGCGCCGTGACTTGCAGTTCCAGTTCGCCTTCCTGGTTGATGCGTCCCGCGTAAAGCGCATCCCCCACGCTCTTGTCGACCGGCAGACTCTCGCCGCTGATGGGGGATTGATCGACCGCGCTCTTGCCTTTGCTGACCACGCCATCCAGCGGGATGCGCTCGCCGGGACGCACGCGCGCCAGCGCGCCGACCGCCGCCGTCTTCGTCGCCACGCGCTTCCAGACGCCATCTTTCTGCCGGATTTCAGCTTCTTCCGGCGTCAGGGCGATGAGCGCCGCCAGCGCGCCGCGCGCCTTGTCTACGGCGCGCGCCTCGATGGTTTCGGCAATGGCGAACAGCGCCATTACCATCGCCGCCTCCGGCCACTCGCCAATCAGAAAAGCGCCGGTCACGGCCACGCTCATCAGGACGTTGATGTTCAGGCGTCCCGCAAAAAGCGCGGCAACGCCTTGAATATAGATGGAAAAACCGGACAGCGCGATGGAAAGAAGCGCCAGCGCCATCCCCAGGATACGGAAGACGCCATCTCCAGGAAAGGCAAAATCCAATAGTTCGGCCAGCAGCGCCAGCAACAGCGCGCCGCTCCAGCGCGCCCATTGTTTCCATTGTTCCCGGCGTCCGGCGGCGTCGCGCCCGGTCGGGGCATGGCGGCAGGCGCAGGCGGTGATGGCGTGTTCCGTGGCATTCATCGTGTTTTCCCTGTTCAGAAAAGTGGTCTGCCGCAAATTTAAAACCCTGTAGCAACTATAGAGTCAAGCGTCTACAATCGGAGAAACGAAAGGATGGCGCACGAATATGCGAATCGGCGATCTGGCCAGACACGCGCAAACACAGGCGGAAACCATACGCTACTACGAACGCGTGGGCTTGCTGCCGGAGACGGCGCGCACAGAGGGAAATTATCGCGTCTATGACAACAGGCACGTCGAGCGGCTTTCTTTCATCCGCTATTGCCGGGGGCTGGACATGAGCCTGGAAGAAATACGCGCCTTGCTGCGCTTCATGGACGCGCCCAATGAAAATTGCGCCGGGGTCGACGCGATCCTGAAAGCCCATATCGGGCACGTCAGTCGCCGCGTCAAGGAACTGCAAAGCCTGAAACGACGGCTTCAGGCGCTGCGGAGAGCCTGTTCTGCCCCCAGGGAATCCCGTCAGTGCGGCATCCTGAGCGAAATATCCGCTTCTTCCCAGCAACCAACCATCGCGCCCGCGGAACATGTCGGCGGAACGCACGGCATTCACGGCAAAACCGCCTGATACAGGATGGAAAATCATGGCGTGCGCTATTGACCCATGACGCCAATTTGGATGTCGGCATGACCATGGCTTGCAGACCAAAATAGACGCTTCCTGCGCTTGTCAATGCCGGACGCCAAAATCAGCGCCCCATTTCATCCAGCGCGTGTTTACATTGCCGTCCAAAGTCGGAGATGCCCGGGAAATGGAAATTGCCGAAGCGCAACATTGCGCGAGATGCTCCGGGGTCGAGCGCGGTCTTGCCGGGCTGGAGGCGCGCGCGGAAGCAGGGCAATCGCAGGAATGCCATATGCAATAAAAGGATCTGCCGCAGAGCAAAAATCTGCTGGCAAGGGATCGCCAAAAGGGGTTTACAGCGACAAAACCGGCGGCAAATGCTGGTTTGAAGACTGCCGACCTCTCTTCCAAAGGGCGCTTCGTTTGCGCCACTGGCCGTCAAACAACCAGACGTAATGACAAATGTATTCATGCGATTGCCCTGGCAACGGAGTTTGACGGCGTTTTGCGGCTATGATTTAATACGCCCTCTTGGCGCGGGTGGTTAGCTCAGTTGGTATGAGCACTGCCTTCACACGGCAGGGGTCACTGGTTCGAGTCCAGTACCACCCACCACCAGCTAATCCAAAGCAGTCCGATAAAGGCCGGAAACTCTGGCGACGGGAATGCCGCTTTGAGGGGAAGGGAAAGCGGCTCCCCTGACAAGTCAGAGCGAATTTGTTTTCATGGGGTGCCGCGACCCCAGGCGTCCTATGACTGATGCCGCCGTCAAGCCGGAAGACTTGGATTTTCCGGGCTATCGCGTTCATCCGCTGAAAGGGGATCGCCAGGGAGATTATGCCGTGTCGGTGTCCGGTAATTGGCGGCTGACTTTTCGTTTCGATGGCGAAGACGCCACGGACGTCGATCTTGAGGATTATCACGGATGACCCTGCGCAATCCGAATCGCAAATCCACGCATCCCGGCGCGATTCTGCGTGAAGACGTGTTGCCCGCGCTGTCCATGACGCAAACGGAATTTGCCCAGCGCCTGGCGGTATCCCGGCTGACGGTATCCGAGTTGTTGCATGAAAAGCGGGACTTGAGTCCCGATCTGGCGGCGTGTATCGGGAAACTGACGCGCACCAGCCCGGAATCCTGGCTGCGGATGCAGGCGGCAGTCGATTTATGGGCGATTGATCGGCACCCGGAGCGTTTGGCGGCGATCCGATCGCTTGAAATGCGGCTTGCGGATGGATAACGAGCTTGCCGCGCCTATCCCGACGGGGAATAAACCGGGAAAGTCCTACCCGGCTGGCACGGCTTCTGGTTCAGGGGTTATGCGTGAAAGGGGCGCGTGATGGAAAAGCCTGAACAGTGGTCTTGCGGATGTTCGTTCATTGCTCATTCGTTTTGAGAATGGTGATATTGAGTGCGCGAAGGTGCTTGCGAGATTGTTTCATGGGGCGCTGAATACTTCCGACAAGCTGGATGGATTCGCATGGGGGGAAAACCGTTGTTTCCCGATGCAGGGCACATTTCCTGTTGGCATCGCTATCCTCGCGTGATATTCCATCGACTTCATATGGGATGGCCTCCAGATATGGCTATGGGATTCAGGATGCGGCGCGGCGGCTATCAAAGGAAGACGATACTTGAAACGGAAGCGCGAAATATGACAGTTGCGGCGATGGTTGAATTGGAGAAGCGACGCTTGAAAAAGCCGGGGAACGTAGTTACCTGAACAAGGCCATTGAGAATACGGCCAACGCCTTATTCCGGGACTGAACACTGGATTCTATTCCGCTGGAATATAACTGAATTTCAAGGC